>JARFQQ010000167.1 GCA_029287695.1 Gammaproteobacteria bacterium
CCAAAGGAATCCATGAGGCTATAAAAACAGGTCAAGCAAAAGGAATAGCTGCTGTCACAAACCACTTAATGAAGTCAGCTCGTGAAGGTAATGTCACGGCACAAATCTTCTATTTGAAAAACCGTAGCCCGAAAAACTGGAACGACAGGTATCACATTGAGGAGAAGCGACGCTATGTCAGAAAGGACGTGGAGATCACCGCCAAAATGACACCACAGGAGGCAGCACAATCGTACGCGGAGACATTAAAATCAGGACAGGGCGTCAGTGTGATCCCCATGAAACGGCAAGGAAGATGATCCGGATCATATCTCTTCCCAACAGCCGGTCTACGCCCGAAAGCGGAACAGAATGGAGCTGATTTTTCATCGGCCCTTATCTCTCAATTCGGCCAAGAACAGAAGTAAACGCGGCTATTCTTGTTTGGAACAACCGAATTGACTAAAAAAGATTGATGCGTTGATGAAGGTCATAGCCATAAATTGTTATGGAGCTATGCTTTGGGCTCTCTGGTGTCAATTGGTGGAATAGACGCAAGCATGGGCAGTCGTTCAAATTTCACCATCGCGAGAATAACTGGCGCCTTCCTGGCGTTGATCGTTCCCTTTTTTGTAGCGGGTTGCACCACCCTGGGTCCTGATTATGAAATTCCGGACACGCCGGTTGCCACGGAGTGGACCGAGGTCGATCCGGAAATGCTCAGTATGCAGCCGGCGGACCATCCGGAATGGTGGACGGTGTTCAAAGATCCCGTTCTGAATCAACTCGTCGAAACCGCTCAATCCCAGAACCTCACGCTTCGCAGCGCTGGCATGCGGGTGTTGCAGGCCCAGGCCCAACTGGGGATAGCGACCGGGAGCAAGTATCCGCAGGTACAACAGCTGCTGGGCTCTGCAAATCAGATCAAGCTTAGCGAGAACGGCACCGATAATTACCCGTTGCTGGAAGATAACTTCGGCTTGTACGACCTGGGACTGGGCGTTTCCTGGGAGTTGGATTTCTGGGGCCGTTTCAAACGAATGATCGAGTCGTCCGCCGCGCAACTCCAGGCGGAAGTCGCCAGTTATGATGCGGTGATGGTCGCGCTGACCGCGGAGGTGGCGCGGTCTTACGTCATCATGCGAACCCTCGAAGCCCGGATCGGGCTGGCTGAGAAAAACGCGCTCATCCAGGAACGCGCGCTGCAAATTGCGGATGTGAAATATCGTAACGGGAAGGTTACGGAACTCGATGTTCAGCAGGCGCTTACAATTCTCAATAAAACCCGGTCAACGATTCCGGTTCTGCAGACGAGCCTGCGCGAAGTCCGTAACTCGCTGGGTGTCCTGCTCGGCATGTTACCGCAGGAGCTCGAGAAGCTGCTGGTCAATGCCGGGCCGGTTCCTACCCCCCCGGCAATGGTTGCAGTGGGCATGCCACAGAATCTTATTCGGCGGCGCCCGGACATCCGCCAGGCAGAGTGGGTGATGGCAGCCCAGAGTGCGCAGATTGGCGTGGCCATTACGGAACTCTATCCTCATTTCACGCTGGGGGGGTCGGTTGGAGTCACCACCACGACCATCGACGGCAAAGGCATCAGCGACTTGTTCGACTCCGGCAGTGTCCGTGGCATGCTCTTCGGCGGATTCAACTGGAACGTACTCAACTACGGACGCTTGCAGAACAACGTCCGTTTCCAGGATGCGCTCTTCCAGGAATTATTGATCGATTATCAGAAACTGGTGCTGACAGCCCAGGCCGAAGTGGACGCCGCCATCGTCGCCTATCTTCGCGCACATGCCCAGGCCGGGTACCTGGGCGACAGCGTCCGGGCAGCCGAACGCTCGGTTGAACTGTCCATGATCCAGTACCGGGAGGGCTCAACCGACTTCAACCAGGTGCTGACCACGCTGACCCAGCAAGCAGACCAGCAGGATGATCTGACGGTCTCGGAAGGAACGATCGCGAGCAACCTGATCTACATGTACAAGGCGCTGGGTGGCGGATGGCAGTTTGACGGCGAGCGTGCGATCGAGGACTACGCGACCGAGCAGGACAAGCAGAAACTTCGAACACGAACCAAGTACTGGAATAAAACCCTTCCGGAATAGTGTCACTTTGAGACAACAGTGGAATATGAAATCAGTGAACAGAGCAAGAATACTTCCCAGTAAGTCAGTGAGGCAGCTCATTTGCCTGTTGTTGATCCCCGCTTTTCTGGTTGGGTGCGAGAAGGATGTGACCGAACCGGAGGAGCGCATCCGTTCGGTGAAGACCATCGTCGTGGGGGATCTTGCAGCAAACCAACTGCGCAAATTTCCAGGAACCATCGAACCCGTGGAGTCTTCGCAGCTCAGCTTCGAAGTTGACGGGATCGTTCAAGCGGTGCGGGTGGACGTAGGCGATCGCTTTGAAAAGGGCGACGTGCTGGCAAACCTGGACAACCAGTCTTACAGGCTCAGCGTCGAATCCGCCAAGGCCGCTCTTTCACGGGCCTCAGCCATGCTGGAAGAAAAACAGAGCGCGTATGACCGTGAAACCCGCATCCAGGCCGAAGATCCGGGCGCGACTACCCAGAAGGCGGTAGACGAGGCCCGGGCCGCTTACGAAAGCCAGGTGCAGGAAGTGACATACAGCCAGGCCCGGCTTCAACTGGCGCTCAGAGACCTGGCGCATACCGAACTGATAGCGCCCTATGACGGCACGGTATCAGCACGCTTCGTGGAACCCTCGGAGGTCGCCTCCAGGGGTATGCACATGCTTGAAATCTATGCCGAAGAGGCCATGCAGGTCTCAGTCAGTATTCCTGAGCAAATTATCGGCGATGTTAATACCGGGCTCGAAGGGCAGGCAGTCCTGAACAACCTGCCGGATGAACCTTTTGTCGCCACAGTCTCCGAGGTCGGATCAGCCGCAACGGCAGCCAATGCATATCCGGTCACGGCCGTCATCGAGAATGCAGACGAACGGGTTCGCCCGGGGATGACAGCAGAACTCCTGCTGACGTTCGTCGATGACGCGATGCAGTCCGCTTACCTTGTACCCATGCAGGCTTTCCTGCCAGGCATACAGGAAGTGGAGAAATTCGTTTACCTGTTTGACGCCCAGTCCTCGACGGTGCGCAAGACGGAAGTTCAGATCGCGGGTATACAGGGTGACGAAGTGGTGGTCATCGATGGCATTTCCCCAGGCGATGTTTTGGTCGTGGCCGGCGTACCCTTTCTGCGCGACGGTCAAAAGGTCAAGCTGATGCCTGCAGGAGACTCCAGCCAGTGATCGGGCGGAACTGATATCGTGGATGGCATCACACGCTTCGGGCTGGACTCCCCGCGCCTGACCCTGGTTTTCATCGCCATGGTGATCCTGGCAGGGCTCGGCCAGTTCATCAACTTTCCACGCCAGGAAGACCCCCCGATCCTGATCCGCGAAGTGGTCGTGAGCGCCCAGTACCCGGGGATGAGCGCAGAAGACGTCGAGCAACTCATCACCCGCCATATCGAAGCCGAATTGAGGGCGATGCCAGAGATCGATGACATCTGGTCTGACTCCAAGAATGGCGTAGCCGTCATCCACGCTGACACGGCCGACAAGTACAACGACGTCGAATCCATTTGGCAGAAGGTGCGTAACCGGATGGCAGACCTGGCGCCCAAGCTGCCGCCGGGAACCATTGGGCCAGTCGTCAACGATGAATTTGGCCTGGTTGCGGTCGCCACTGTCGCGCTGTGGAGCGAAGGCTTCGACATGGATGAAATGCGCGATGTCGCCTGGGATCTGCGCGATCGCCTTTACGAACTCGAGGGCATTCGAAAAATCGAGCTTTGGGGTGTGCACGAACAGCGCATATTCCTGGAATATTCTTCCGCGAAACTGGCCCAGCTCGGCGTGAGCATACAGGACATTATCCAGACCCTCACGGAACAGAACATCATTCTTCCGGGCGGCCGTTACGACGTTTCCGGCGAGGATCTGATCATCGAGCCCAGTGGCAATTTCCGCTCCATCGAGGACATCGAGAATTTGTTGATCGCGGTTCCGGGAACCCAGCAATCGATTTACCTGAAAGACCTATTAAACGTGCGCAGGGGGTTCGCCGAGCCGCCTGATGACCTCGCCTTCTACAACGGCAATCGAGCAATTGTCATCAGCCTTTCCATCACGCCCGGAGTCAATGCCGTCGCATTTGGTGAACGGCTTGTGCAGAAGACCGACGAACTCGAAGCGCAGCTCCCGGTTGGTTATGTGCTTGACTACGCGACCTTCCAGCCTGATCTGGTGCAAAAAGCGGTGGGCGGTGCGCTGAACAATGTCTACCAGACGCTGATTATCGTACTCGTCGTCGTTGTTGCCTTCCTGGGACTCCGTACCGGCCTGATCGTCGGTTCTTTTGTGCCGATGACGATGTTACTCGGCCTGATTGTCATGCGCTTTGCGGGGGTTGAGCTCGAGCGCATCTCAATTGCCTCCACGATCATCGCCCTGGGCATGCTCGTCGACAATGGCATCGTGACGGCAGAGGAAATTCGCAATCGGCTGGATGCCGGCGAAGAAAAGCGCGCAGCCTGTCTGAATACGGCCAAGGCGCTTTCGATTCCGCTACTGACCTCGTCCCTGACCACCATCCTGGCGTTCTTACCCATATACCTGCTTACGGGCGATGTGGGTGAATACGCCATATCGCTTCCGGTCGTCATCATTATCCTGCTGATGGGGTCCTGGTTCCTGTCCATGTACCTGAC
>JARFQQ010000195.1 GCA_029287695.1 Gammaproteobacteria bacterium
GGCACGCGCGGCGCAGAGCAGGAGACATAGTTCAGCCCCGCTTCATGACAGAAGGCGATGGATTTCGGGTGTCCGCCGTGCTCGCCGCAGATGCCCACGTCGAGATTCGGCTTGAGTTCACGCCCCCACTCGACGGCGAGCTTCATGAGCTTGCCGACACCCTTGACGTCGAGAACCTCGAAAGGATTGTCCTTGAGGATGCCGATCCGGTTGTACATCGGCAGGAACTTGTTTTCGGCGTCTTCGCGCGAGAAAGAGAATGTCGCCTGGGTCAGGTCGTTGGTGCCGAAAGAGAAGAAATCGGCGTCACCGGCCAGCGACTCGGCACGCATACAGGCGCGAACGACTTCGATCATGGTGCCGAACTGGAAGCGTACCGGCTGGTCGGAAGCCTGCTCGACTTCCTTGTGGATCTTGTCCACAGCCTTGCGTACGAGGCGTAACTCCTCGTGGGTACACACTTGCGGGACCATGATTCGCGGGTTCACATTGAGGCCGCGAGCCGTGCAGTCTGCGGTAGCCTCGAGGATGGCACGGACCTGCATTGCATAGATCTCCGGGAAGGTGATGCCGAGCCGCACACCCCGGTGACCGAGCATCGGGTTGGTCTCGGTCAGGATGCGAACCTTGCGCAACATCTGTTCCTTCTTCTCGATGGCGCGCGTCACGAGGGATGCATCCACCATCCCGCGGAGGTAATCGGAGGTCTGGCGTGCCTCGCCCGGATCGGCCAGTAGCATGACGCTGGATGCAAGCACTGACATGCCATCGACCGATTGCTGCAGGTGTTGCAGCCTGGCGATATCTGCCTCGAGCTGATTCTCGGTCGGCAGGAATTCGTGAATCGGCGGGTCCAGGAGCCGGATCGTCACCGGCATGGGCGCCATGATCTCGAAGAGTTCCTTGAAGTCATCGCGCTGTATGGGCAGCAACTTGTCGAGTGCCGCTTCACGCTCCTCGGCATTTTCAGCGACGATCATCTCGATCACGGTTGGCAGCCGATCGACGGCGTTGAACATCCGCTCGGTACGACAGAGGCCGATGCCCGTGGCACCGTATTTCAGCGCGCGGCGCGCGTCTGTCGGGCTGTCGGCATTGGCCATGACCTTGAGACGCGACTCCTCGTCAGCCCAGCGCAGCAGACGGTTGAGCTCCTCGGTGAAGTCAGGTTCAACCATCGGAATACTTCCCAGAAAGACGTTCCCGGAGCTGCCATCGATGGTAATCAGGTCGCCTTCCTCGATGATGACCTCGCCGATCTCGGCGACGCGCCGGGCCACATCGACATGGATGCCTTCGGCACCGGCAACGCAGGGCTTGCCCATGCCGCGCGCGACGACGGCAGCGTGAGAGGTCTTGCCTCCGCGACTTGTCAGGATGCCCTGGGAAGCGAAGAAACCATGAATGTCCTCGGGCTTTGTCTCCTCGCGCAGGAGAATCACCTTGTGGCCCTGTTGCTTGCCCATGATCTCGGCGCGGTCGGCATCGAAGACGACAATCCCTGTGGCCGCGCCCGGCGATGCGGGAAGGCCCTGCGCAATCGGCTTGGCTTTGGCCTTGTTATCAAGGCGCGGATAAAGCATTTGCTCGAGCAGCGTCGGATCGATCCTGAGCAGCGCCTGGGCCGTATCGATGAGTCCCTCCTCGCGCATTTCGACAGAGGTCCGCACCATCGCCGGCGCGTTCATTTTGCCGTTGCGCGTCTGCAGACAGTAGAGGATTCCGCGTTCGATGGTGAATTCGAAATCCTGGACCTCGTGGTAGTGCTCTTCGAGGTTCTGGCGCAGCTCCTCGAGCTGGCGGGCCATCTCGGGCATCTCCCCGGAGAGATACGCAATCGGTTTGGGGGTGCGGATACCGGCGACAACATCCTCGCCCTGGGCGTTGACGAGGTATTCGCCAAAGAGCAGGTTTTCACCGGTGGCGGGGTTGCGCGTGAATGCGACGCCTGTGGCCGAGTCGTTACCGCGGTTGCCGAAGACCATGGTACAGATGTTGACGGCCGTGCCGTTGGCCATGTCGGGAGTGATGTTGAACTCGCGCCGGTAGTCGACAGCGCGCTTGCCCATCCAGGAGCGGAAGACAGCCTGGATGGCAATCTCGAGCTGTTCGTAGGGATCCTGCGGGAAGGGCCGGCCGGTGTGTTTTTCGAAGACTTTCAGAAACCGGTCGCAGATCTGCTTCAGGTTGTCTGCCGACAGGCCGACATCCTCTGTGACATGTGCCTGCGCCTTGACCTCGTCGAACTGCTTGTCGAAGAGTTCGTCCGGGACGTTCATGGCGACCTTGCCGAAAAGCTGGATAAAACGTCTCCAGGCGTCATAGGCAAAGCGGGGGTCTCCTGTCTGTGCAATCTCGCCCTTCAGGGTTTCGTCGTTGAGGCCGAGATTGAGCACGGTATCCATCATCCCCGGCATCGAGAGTGCCGAGCCGGAACGCACTGAGACAAGCAGTGGATTCCCGGCATCGCCGAAGCCCTTGCCGGTCTTCTCCTCCACCTGCTGCATCTGGGAGCGGACTTCGTCCATGATGCCATCCGGCAGGGCGGTCGAGCCGCTGTCCAGATAGGCAAGGCAGGCCTCCGTCGAAATGACGAAACCCGGCGGTACGTTGAGACCGAACTGGGTCATTTCACAGAGGTTTGCACCCTTGCCACCAAGGAGTGTCTTGTTCTTTCCGTCGCCTTCCTCGAAAGCGTAGACGTATTTCATGTTCATTCCCTTCATTTCAGCTGTGTGAGGACAATCAGGATGATGATACGTTGCCGCAGGTTGCATGATGATGACAAGGGTCAATCAGATAGAATATGAAGGTGAAGAAGCCAGCCTGGGAGCCGGAAACCCGGATGATTGACGAGGTCACAACAGCCGATGCAGAGGCAATCGCGGCACTCTACAACCCGTACGTTCGCAGTTCGCGGGTGACTTTCGAGGTCGATCCGGTCAGCACCGCCGAGATGAGGCGACGTATCAGGCAGATCACCCAATCCTATCCCTGGATCGCCTGGAGAGAGGATGGCCGGCTGCTGGGCTATGCCTACCTTGCGCGTTTCCGTTCCCGCGCGGCCTATGATCATGTCGCGGAATCCTCGGTTTATCTCCTGCCGGATGCACAAGGGAGGGGGATCGGCACGGCTCTCTACCGCCGCCTCGTCGCGCTTGCCCCCGGCTATGGCATCAGCAGGATCATCGGAGTTATCGCCTTGCCCAATGAAGGCAGCGAACGTTTCCACGCAATGCTCGGGTTCAAACGTACAGGCGTGCTCGAGGGTGTCGGCTGCAAGTTCGGTGAACTCATCGATACGGCTTACTGGCAACTTTGCCTCGACAAAGAGGAAGATGATGGATGAGAGTCTGATCTTCCGGGAAGCGAACAGGCAGGATCTGCCTCGAATTCTCGATCTCTATGCACGTGCACTCGATGGCAGGGCGCTGAAGGTTGACGATGCCGAGAGGCTGTTTGAACGCATCCAGCGCTATCCCGACTACCGGCTCCACCTGGCCGAGACAGACGGAAGACTTGCCGGGACCTTTGCGCTTCTCATCATGGACAACCTTGGCGAGTGCGGAACCCCTTCCGGCATCATCGAGGATGTCGTTGTCGAGCCTGAATACCAGCGCCGCGGTGTTGGCAGGGCGATGATGCAGCATGCGCTGGCGATCTGCAGGCAGAAAGGGTGTTACAAGCTCATGCTCTCGTCGAACCTTGCCCGGAGTAGCGCACATGCCTTCTACGAATCGCTGGGATTCGAAAAGCACGG
>JARFQQ010000046.1 GCA_029287695.1 Gammaproteobacteria bacterium
GCGAGCAGGGGCTCGACCCAGGCGTGATCGATCACAACCAGTGATTCCGGATTGAGATGCTGCTTCCAGTCCTCGATTTCCTTGTCTGCATCGGGTGCCGGGTGGTTGAAAAGCCGGTCGTAAAGACGAACCTCCGCCTGCATGCCGAACTCTGCAGAGACCCAGTGAATGACCCCACGGACCTTGCGGTCAGGCGGATTAACGCCGAGCGTCGCAGGATCATAGCTGCAGCGCAATTCGACAATCTCTCCGTCATCCCCCTTCACGACTTCGTCAGCGCGAATCACGTAGCTGTTACGCAAGCGGACTTCGTCACCGAGCACGAGACGCTTGTACTTGCGGTTGGCTTGCTCGCGGAAATCCTCGCGATCGATGAAGATCTCGCGACTCATGCGGATCCTGCGACTGCCCCTGGACTCGTCCTTCGGATGGTTTGGTGCAGCAAGCTCTTCACTCTCTCCCTCCGGCCAGTTCGTGATGACGATCTTCACCGGTTTCATGACGGCCATGCGGCGTTCTGCGTTTGCATCCAGGTCCTCCCGGATACAACTTTCGAGCACGCCCATCTCGATGCTGTTATCAGCCTTGGTGACGCCGATGCGACGTGCAAACTCGCGGATCGAGGCCGGCGTGTAGCCACGACGTCGCAGTCCCGCGATGGTCGGCATGCGTGGATCGTCCCAGCCATTGACGAGTTTTTCACTGACAAGCTGTGTGAGCTTGCGCTTGCTCATGACCGTGTATTGCAGATTGAGCCGCGCGAATTCGATCTGCCGCGGATGGCAGCCGACGCTGATATTGTCGAGAGACCAGTCATACAGAGGGCGGTGATCCTCGAACTCGAGCGTACAGAGGGAATGGGTAATACCCTCGATGGCATCGGAGATCGGATGCGTGAAATCGTACATCGGATAGAGACACCAGGCGTCGCCTGTCTGGTGGTGAATCAGGCCGCTGCGGATGCGATAGAGCACCGGATCGCGCATGTTCATATTCGGCGAAGCCATGTCGATCTTCGCGCGCAAGACCCGGCTGCCGTCGGGAAATTCACCATCCCTCATGCGGTGGAAAAGGTCGAGATTCTCCTCCACGCTGCGGCTGCGGTAGGGACTCTCCTTGCCGGGCTCGGTCAATGTACCGCGGTAAGCGCGCATCTGCTCCGGCGTCAGCTCACAGACATAGGCAAGGCCTTGCTCGATGAGCTCGACGGCATAACCGTAGAGCTGCTCGAAGTAGTCCGAGGCGAAGTAGAGGTTATCCCAGTGGTAACCCAGCCACTCGACATCACTCTTGATGGCTTCGACGAACTCCTCCTCTTCCTTCTGTGGATTGGTGTCGTCAAAGCGCAGATTACAGGTTCCATTGTAATCAGCGGCGATACTGAAATTTAGCACGATCGATTTCGCATGACCGATATGCAGGTAACCGTTGGGCTCCGGCGGGAACCGGGTGACGATTTTCGTGTGCTTGCCGCTCGCCAGGTCGGCATCGATGATCTGGCGAATAAAGTTGGTTTTGGTCTCTTCCATTGTCAGGCTGCCGATTCGATAAAACTGATGGCCTTGTCGATACGACGCAGGCATGTTTCCCTGCCGATCAGCCAGAGCGTCAGGTCCAGGTCGGGCGAAGGCGCACCACCTGTCACTGCGACACGCAATGGCATCGCGACCTTGCCGAATCCGACACCGAGCGCATCGACAGTCTCGGCGACAGCGGCATGCAGGGGATCGCGTTGCCATTCGGAAAGCGCGGCAAGCTTTGCAGAGACGGCACGCAGGGCCCCTGCAGCCTCGCCCTTGAAGGCCTTTTTCGCTGCACGTGGATCGAACTCTTCGAAATCCTCGTAGTAGAAACGACTGATATCGGCAAGCTCGGTGAGTGTTCTCGCACGTTCCCGCTGTGCCTCACAGACAGCAACCAGGTGATCGCCGACTTCGACATCGATACCGCGTTCCTGCAGATGCGGGGCAAGCAGGATGGCCAGATGCTGGAGGTCGCTCTCCTTGATGTATTGCTGGTTGATCCATTGCAGTTTCTCGGTATTGAAACTCGAGGATGCACGATTGACATCCTTGAGATCAAACAGCCTGATCATCTCCTCTGTCGTGAAGAGCTCCTGGTCACCATGCGACCAGCCCAGACGTACGAGATAGTTCAGCAAGGCATCCGGCAGGTAACCCTCTTCACGGTACTGCATCACGCTGACCGCGCCGTGGCGCTTGGAGAGACGCGCACCGTCGTCACCCAGGATCATCGGCAGATGGGCATACTCGGGCACGGGCAAGTCGAGCGCCTGCAGCAGGTTGATCTGGCGCGGTGTATTGTTGAGATGATCATCACCACGGATGACGTGTGTAATCTCCATGTCCGCATCATCGATGACGACTGTCAGGTTGTAGGTGGGTGACCCGTCCGTGCGGCGGATAATGAGGTCATCGAGTTCGCTGTTACTGAATCGCACATCCCCGCGGATATGGTCCCGGAAAACGACATCACCGCTTTCCGGATTTCGAAACCTGATCACATGCGGTTCGTCAGCAGCGACGTGTTTCTCGCGGCAGTGGCCGTCATAGCGCGGCTTCTCCTTCTTTTGCATCTGTTCTTCGCGCAGTGTCTCGAGACGCTCCCTGGAGCAGTTGCAGCGGTAGGCGAGCCCTTCTTCCATGAGCTTTTCGATCGCGGCATCGTAGTGAGCGAACCGTTCTGTCTGGTAGAAGGGTCCCTGGTCATAATCGAGATCGAGCCATTCCATTCCCTGCAGGATGGCATTGACCGACTCGCTGGTCGAACGCTCAAGGTCAGTATCCTCGATACGCAGCACGAACTGGCCGCCATGCTTTTTCGCATACAGCCAGGAAAAGAGCGCGGTGCGCGCTCCGCCCACATGCAGGAAACCTGTGGGACTCGGGGCAAATCTGGTACGGACTGTCATGGTGATCCATGGAAGATTCTGAAGCGGCTATTCTAGCAAAGAGAAAGGCGGCCTGATGGCCGCCTTTGTGCAGGAGTCGGGATATTTTTCCGGCTCAGTTCCGGATGATGGTCACGCCGATTTCGTCACGCAACTTCTGGACATAGCTGTCGAATGTCACGCGCCCGCGTGATTCGGCGATCGCGCGCCGCACACTGTCGCGCTCGTCCTCACCGACTGTGGAGGGGTCCGCATCACTGATCGCATGCAAGCCGATGACCGCGTAACTGCCCGTAGCGAGTTCAACGGAATCCCAGGCCACGGCATTCTCTCCCGGGGGCGACATGCTGAAGATCTTCTGCCTGACCTCTGCCGGCACGCCTTCCTCCTCGCGTCCGATCTCCCGCTCTTTTTCAACGCTGTACCCGGACTCTTCGGCAGCAGCCTCGAGACTCTTGCCGGCCCGGACCTCTTCGAGCAGGGCATCAGCCTTGTCAGCAACAACATTGCTGCGCTTCTCTTCTTCCAGGATGCCGCGAATGACACTGCTGACTTCGTCCAGCGGCTTGATGGACTGCTCCTGGTAGTCGATTACCCGGGCCACGATGTAGTCATCGACGGAGAGTTCGATGATGTCGCTGTTGAAACGACTCTCCAGCGCATCAGGCGTGAAGACGGTCGCGATGATTTTCGGATTACCGAGCTCGCCGATGCCGCCTGTCTTCGGGACCCAGTCGCTCTGCCGAAGCTCCAGCCCCAGGGCTTCTGCCGCGGGCTTGAGGCTATCCGGAGTCGCGTAGGCAAGATTCCCGAGCTGGTCATACTTGTCAGCAAAGAGCTCCTCGGCCCGCTCGCGCCTGAGCTCTTTTGCAATCTGGTCCCTGACCTCCTCGAACGGCTGGAGCTCGCCACCCTCGATCCTGGTGACCTGGATGATGTGATAGCCGAAGCGTGATCGCACGAGTTCGCTGATTTGATCTTGTTCCAGCGCAAAGGCGGCGTCCTCGAATGGCTTCACCATGACACCGCGCTTGACCAGGCCGAGGTCACCGCCTTTCGAACCCGAACCCGTATCTTCCGAATGCGCTTTGGCCAGTTCGGCAAAGTCATTCCCGGCAGCGAGCTCGGCAAGAAGACGTTCCGCCTCTGTCCTGGCATCCTCATCGCTGCGGTTGTCATCGACCTTGATGAGAATGTGCCTCATGCCACGCTGCTCCTCGCTGATGAACTGCTGCTGTTGGCCGGGGTCGTCGTAAAAGGCGCGGACCTCTTCGTCATCGACAGAGACAGTATCGGCAATACTGTCGAGATTGAGCTCTACATACTCCAGGCGTACCTGCTCGGGTTTCGGGAATTGTTCCCTGTTCTCGTTGTAGTACGCCTCGATCTCGGCGTCGGTGACTTCTGGCAGGGCCTCGCTGCCGGCAGCATCAACAGTCGTCCAGCTCGCGACGCGTTTCTGGTTCCTGAGCTTCAGCAGCATGTCGATCTCGGCATCCGTCACCGGCTCGGTCCCGCTGACTGCACTGCGCAGGATCTCGCTACCGAGACTGGCGCGAATCTGTTCCTCGAATGCTCTCGATGAACGGCCACTCATGCTCAGTGCCTGCCTGTAGGCTTCCGGGTCAAACTGGCCATTGCGCTGGAAAGCCTCGATGTCGCTGATTTCCTTTGAAACCATCTGGTCACCGGCGCGTATGCGCAGGTTCGCTGTTTTCTGGTTCAGCAGTTCGTCATTGATGAGCGACTCAAGCACCTGCGCGCGCAACACCTCGTCTGTGAAGATCTCGGGCAGCCGCCCGCCGAACTGCTGGGTGAGCCTGGTGCGGTAGTTATTGACATTGATATCGAGCGCACGCTGGGTGATCTCCACGTCACCGACCTTGGCAACAGCCGGCTCACTGCCACCCCCGGTATATTCATGGATCCCCCAGAGGGCGAAAGGAATACTGATCAGGATAACAATCACATAGGCTATCCAGCCTTGTGCTTTATCGCGTATTGTTAGCAACATGCTGCTTCTCACTCATGTCGTCTGGTTGTATGTCTTCGACAGCCAGTGCACGTGACATAAAAAAGGGGCACCCACTCAATGGATGCCCCGCTGGAATATGGCGGAGTGGACGGGACTCGAACCCGCGACCCCCGGCGTGACAGGCCGGTATTCTAACCAACTGAACTACCACTCCTGATAGTGGTGGGTGCTGAGGGGATCGAACCCCCGACCCTCGCCTTGTAAGGGCGATGCTC
>JARFQQ010000224.1 GCA_029287695.1 Gammaproteobacteria bacterium
CACACCACGGGCTGGCCTGTCTACCGCTCCAAGTGGGGCGAACTCGGCACCCTGCATCGCCGTTTCAGCGGCTGCAACAAGCAGGTACGCGCCAAGGACTTCCCGGCACAGGGCGAGGAGTATCGTAACCTCGAGTACTTCCTGACGCACATGAGCAACGGTATCGAGTTCAACGGACCCTCTGCTCGCAAGTAATCACACGCACTGTGATGGAGAAGCCCGGTCATCGACCGGGCTTTTTTTTGTTCCTGTAGAAGTCCATGCCGAATCGACGATAGGTCCACTGGTATTGCTCCGGCGAGAGCCTGACCAGTGCCTCGACGGCATCATTCACGGCAGCAGAAGAAATCTCTGCAGCAGAATCGGTAACCCTCTCATCCACATATCGAAAATTGCCTCTGAATCCCTTCCCGCGTGGCAGACGTTCTGCATAGGCCGCCACGACTGGAGCACCGGTCTTGCGTGCGAGTTTCGAAATCAGGGTCATGGTCGGCGCAGGGTGACCGAAAAACGGCGCCAACACGCTGCTCTGCTCGAGCTCCTTTGGAACCTGGTCAGGCAGGATCGCGACGATCTCGCCGTTCCGAAGTGCCGACATCAGCGCCCGTATGCCCTGCATATCGGTCGGTGCTGTCTTTGCGCCGGTGGCAATCCTGCCCTGCTCCATGATGGAATTCAGCCACATCTGGCGAGGCGGCCGGTAGAGCACGGTTGTCGGGCCGGCTGCCGTGATCGCACGGAGGCCGACTTCCCAGTTACCGAGATGTGGCGCAGCGATGATCACACCCCTGCCCTGCCCGAGCAGGCGTCGTATTTCCTCTGTGAATCGTCGGGCTTCAAGACGTTTTCCCCAGTAGTCACCGGAAGCGAGCCAGGACTTCGGGAGCTCGGTGATCAACTTGCCGTTCTCGCGCAGTGTCCGGCGCACGAGTTCCTGCTGCTCGCTTGCCTCGAGTTCGGGAAAACAGAGACGGATATTGACCTCGGTATTTTTCCTCTCACGGCCATTGAGCCGCCAGGCCAGCCGCCCAAGGAGGCTCCCGCAGCCCTGTGCCGCAGAGAGCGGCAGCATCGCGAACAGCCTGATAAACAATTCGGTCATGAAATTGGGGGAAGCAGAGGTTAAGATCGCAGCGAATTCATGCACTCTACCAGATATGACCGAAGAAGATGAGCCACAGGTCACGGCCTGTGGCGGCCACCTGGAGGCCATCGAAAAACTGTTCGCGCGCTATGGCCTCATGCTCGAGCCTGTCCGCAATAGCGACCGCATCCCGGGGAGTTTCTGGGGTGAACCCGAAGCGGGCCTGATTGCAGACAGGCTCTATGTCCGCGAGGATACGCCGCTGCATTCAGCCTTTCATGAAGCCTGTCATTACATCTGCATGGACAGGGAAAGGCGTGCGCTACTGCATACCAATGCCGGCGGCAGTGTCGAGGAAGAGAACGGCGTCTGTTACCTGCAGATCCTGCTCGCCGACTACCTCGCGGGTTATGACAGTGCGCAGATGATGCGAGACATGGACACCTGGGGCTACAGTTTCCGTCTCGGCAGCAGCCGCAGCTGGTTCGAGAAGGACGCCGATGATGCAAGGAAATGGCTGCTCGAGGCTGGTATCATTCTCCATAACAACACCCCGTCATGGAAACTCAACAGTTAACAGGAACACAGATGATTCGTAAATGCCTTTTCCCCGCTGCCGGTTACGGCACCCGCTTTCTCCCTGCGACCAAGGCCATGCCGAAGGAGATGCTGCCAATCGTCGACAAGCCATTGATCCAGTATGGTGTCGAGGAAGCTGTCAGTGCAGGCATGAAGAACATCTGCATGGTCACAGGCCGGGGCAAACGCGCGCTTGCGGATCACTTCGACACGAGCTACGAGCTGGAGCACCAGATCAAGGGCTCTGCCAAGGAGGCCATGCTCGAGGAGATTCGCGGACTCATCGACCAGTGCATCTTCACCTACACCCGCCAGATCGAGATGCTGGGCCTGGGACATGCGGTCCTTACCGGAGAGGCCCTGGTTGGTGACGAGCCTTTCGGCGTGATTCTCGCCGATGATCTCTGCATCAATCCCGGTGGCGACAGCGTCATGCAGCAGATGGCGAAAATCTACGAGGAACACAACTGCTGCGTCGTGGCGATCGAGGAGGTGCCGATGGAGGAGATCTACAAATACGGTGTCATCGCCGGCGAGAAGATCAATGATGATCTCTACCGCATCACCGACATGGTGGAAAAGCCCTCCGCGGACGAGGCCCCCACGAATCTTGCAATCATCGGTCGCTATATTCTGACTCCCGAGATCTTCGACGTCATCCGCAACACCCCGCCTGGCCTCGGTGGCGAGATTCAGCTGACCGACGCCCTGCTGCACATGGCGAAAGAAGGCAAGGTGCTGGGCTACAGGTTCAAGGGTCAACGTTACGACTGCGGCAGTCTGGAAGGTTTCGTGAAAGCGACGAACGCATTTTACGAGATGAAAACATAATCTCCCTGCAGCCATGCGTCACCTGCTGGTCATCACCGGAGAGAGCCACTGGTGTCATCAACAGGCGCAGACATTTCTCGAGAACTGGCACGACACCCTCTGGCTGACAGAATCAAAACAGAGGGAGAATGCCTCCCCGGCCAGGAAAGCACGACAATTCCTCGGAAGGGAATTCAGCGCAGTCGTCTACGACATGCATGCCGGCCTTGACCCGGATGGCCTCGGCGCCATCAGCGGCACCATCAGGGACGGCGGCTACCTGCTGCTACTGGCGCCGGCACTGCATGCATGGCGTGATTTCAGGGATCCCTGGTATGCGCGTATCGATGCGTGGCCTCCCCGCGAAGATGCCTTTCCCGGCCACTATCTCGATTACCTGCAGAAGCTGATTGTTCCCGGTCGCGGACTTCATCTGGTTAGCGGGCAGGAAGACGATGCATTGCCGCTCATCGAAGAACCCGGGGCTGCAACACCGCAGTCGACCACTGACCAGCGCAAGGCGATCGCGGCAATCTGTCATGTTGCAACCGGGCATGCGCGGCGGCCGCTGGTGATTACCGCCGACAGGGGCAGGGGCAAGAGCGCAGCGCTCGGTTTCGCCGCTGCAGAGCTGCTCGGGAGCCGGCAGAAGCGCATACTCCTGACCGCACCTTCACGCCATGCAGTCGAACCGGTTTTCCGTCACGCCCTCGAGACCTTGCCCGGCGCGGTCATGGTCGAAAAAAGACTGCTCGAACATCCGAATGGTACGCTGGAGTTCCTTCCCCCCGATGCGCTTGTGCAGAGGATGCCAGCAGCTGACCTGTTACTGGTCGACGAGGCGGCAGCCATCCCCGCCACACTGCTGACGAAGCTGCTGCTTGCCAGCAACAGGATTGTCTTTTCGACCACTGTGCATGGCTACGAGGGAACAGGACGCGGTTTTGCAATCCGTTTTCGCGCAACGCTCGATCGACTCAGGCCGCAATGGCGCACTCTCACACTCCATGACCCTGTTCGCTGGCAGGCGGACGATCCGCTGGAAGCCTTCATCTCGCGCGCCCTGCTGTTTGACGCGGAAGCGGCTGCACCCCGTGAATTCGCGCATGCCAGTCCCGATGACATCCGGCTCGTGGAAACAGGCCAGGCTGAACTCTGTAATGATCCCCGCCTGCTGGCACAGGTGTTTGGCCTGCTCGTCAACGCACACTACCAGACCCGCCCTTTCGACCTGCGATACATGCTCGATGGCCGTAACGTACGCATCCTGCTGGCAAAACAGGGGGAAAACGTTGCCGGTGTAGTGCTTTCTGTAAGCGAGGGCGTTTTCGGCGACCAGCTTGCTGAAGAGATCCTGGCAGGAAAGCGTCGACCGCAAGGTCATCTTGCACCGCAAAGTCTCGCCCTGCACCTGCAGGAGAAAGGATTTCTCGAATGCCGTTATGAACGCATCCAGCGCATTGCCGTACACCCGGAGCTGCAGCGGGCCGGCATCGGTTCATGCATGCTGAAATGGCTGCGCTCGGAAAGCGATGCCGACCTCCTGGCAACCAGCTTCGGCGCAACCGTTGAACTCTTGCCATTCTGGAGGTCCTGCGGATTCAGCGAGGCGCGCATTGGAAACAGTCGTGATGCGGCCAGCGGCAGCCACTCATTGCTCATGCTCCACTCCTTGACGGGCAGGGGCAAGGTGCTGCAGCAGCAGGCTCGCGAACGCTTCCACGAGCTGATGCCCCTGTTATTGCCGGGTGCATTGCGCGAGCTCGAGAGCGATCTTCTGTGCGAGTTGCTCAAAGAGCCGGCCTGGCATCCGCTCGGCGAGAAGGAGAGATTGAGGTTGCAGCGCTTTGTCTCCCACGGCTTGCCACAGGATGCGATCCTGCCGGAGCTGCATGCACTCGTCCGGAGTTGCGGAGCCCGTGGGAAACTCCGGCAGCTCTTGCCGGCTCACAGGAAGCTGCTTGTCTCCCTCCTGCTGCAGAAGAGAGGTACGCGGGAGCTGGTGGATTCCCTGCCCGTCGACGGGAAGCGGGGGCTTGAACTGCTGTTGCGCGCAGCTGTCAGTGAACTGCTCGAGATCTGCGCAACGTCCGATCAGCTCAATTGCTGATGAGATTCAGGTACTCCATGCGCGTGGCCTGCGAAGTCCGGAAGGTCCCGAGCATAACCGAGGTTTTCATGACCGAATTCTGCTTTTCGACACCACGCATTTTCATGCAGAGATGTTCCGCCTCGATGGTCACCGCAACTCCTGAGGGGTTGATTGCCTTATCGATGGCGTCAGCAATCTGTACCGTCATGTTCTCCTGAATCTGGAGACGGCGCGCGAACATGTCGACAATGCGCGCAATTTTCGACAGACCGATAACCTTGCCGCGCGGAAGGTAGGCCACGTGCGCCTTGCCGATAAAGGGCAGTATGTGGTGTTCGCAGAGTGAGTAGAGCTCGATGTCCTTGACGATGACCATGTCGTCATTGGTGGTCTCGAAAATCGCCTGGTTGACCACCTCGTCCAGGTTCTGGTGATAGCCCTTGCAGAGAAACTGCATCGCCTTCGCAGCTCTCTCCGGTGTTTTGAGCAAGCCATCGCGGGAGAGATCCTCTCCGATTCCGTGGATGATTCCGGAGTAGTGTTCCGTGAGCTTCTCGGTGGACATGTGCGTCTCCTCAACTATCTTGATTGCATTGTATGCGACCCGTGCACCCCGCACCAAACCCGGAATTGGTCAGGTATTGTGCAATCCCGTTTTTTATGGAGCAGCCGGCCGGGAAAAGGTATTCTTGGCGCGTGAGAATACGAACCCTCATCCTCATCACACTGCTGCTGTTCGCTCTGGCTCCCGTTGTCCTGCTGCTCGCGTTCAGTCTCCCGCCGGTACTCGACCGCCTGCAGGGCTTGTACCAGCAGGCGCACCTGCAGCAGCTCCGCGCGGACTTCAAGGATCTCGACCAGCATCTCGCAAGCAGGCAGGCGCTGACCGGCGTACTGGCCAAGCTGCCGGAACCCGGCACTGTCATCAGTAGCGACGCGGACGACATGGCCCTGATCGACGAGACGCGTGCGAAATACGCAGACTGGATCAACAACCTGCTCGACAAGCAGTACGACATCATTCGCATTACTTTTACCGATACGACTGGCAGGGCCCGCTTCTGGCTGGAGAGGGACAGCGCCAGCCGCCAGCTCAAGCCCACGGGAGTGATGCCGGATCCGCCTGACCGGAAATTTCTCAATGCAGTCATGAATGCCCCTGCTGCCAGCGTGCTCGTCAGTCCGCTCGATACCGAAAACGAAAAATTCCTGCGTCTGCATGTCGCCAGCGCAATCCGCAACAGCCGCGATGACGCCGTTGCCATGGTGATCATGACGATCGACCCGGGTGGTCTGGCCAATGTCTACCGTGACACCCTCTGGGTTGCCAATGATGGCGCCTATCTCTATAACGGCCCGGAGAAAGGCACATCGGCTTTCAAGGATTTTGCCGGTCTGGAGAGTATCCTCGCGACGCGAAATATCGGCCTCTGGAAAGGCGAAGGCACGGCGCGGATGCTGTGGGTGCCGATGTTCCAGACTGAAAATGGCGAGCCTTTATGGGTCGCGCGCAAGGTCGATGTCTCCCCGCTCGCCAATCTCTGGAAGAACCTCGCTGTCATTTCCGGGCTCATCGCACTGGTCATGCTCATCATCATCTGGCTGATTGCACGCAAGCTCGCAAACAAACTCGCAAGCATCAGCCAGGAACTCGGCGACGGGGTGAAGAGAATCGTCGAAAAAGACGAGGCCGTCGCCTTCTCGTGGCGAGGCTCGATTGAATTACGCACCCTTGCGGGGGATCTCACCCGGCTTGGCCAGACACACGCGCGGAACAGTCGCAATCTCAAGAATCACACACGCGAACTCGAAGCAAGCAATCGCTTCAAGACCGAGTTTCTCGCCAATGTCTCGCATGAACTCAAGACACCGCTGAACTCCATACTGGTTCTTTCCAAACTGCTGAAACAGGACACATCACTCGACAGTGAAACCGTCGAGAAGGCTGACGTGATCCACAAGGCCGGCAATGACCTGCATGGTCTCATCGACAACATCCTCGAGCTCTCGCGCGTCGAGACACTCGACAATCACATCGAGCCGCAGGAAATCGAGCTGAAGGAACTGCTCGAGGATATCCAGATGCTGATGGGAGCACAGTTCGACGAGAAAGGCCTCTCTCTCAAGCTGTCATTCGAGCCGGGTACTCCATCACGCATCATCTCCGACCCGGACAAGATTCGTCAGATCTTGAAGAACCTGCTGAGCAATGCCCTGAAATTCACCAGCGAAGGTAGCGTGTCAATCAAGGTAAGGAACGTCATCACTGCCGAGCACAGGGGCCAGCCTCTGCATATCGACGTGACCGATACGGGCATGGGCATACCGGCAGAGAAACAGGCTGACATCTTCGAGGCTTTCCGCCAGGCTGATGGTTCCATTCGACGGCGTTACGGGGGAACAGGCCTGGGCCTGAACATCAGCCGCCGGCTTGCAGCGCTCCTAGGCGGGAAGCTCGGTGTCAGCAGTGAGTCCGGTAAAGGCGCAACCTTCACCCTTGCCCTGCCGCTGGAGTATTACCGCAGCATATCGGGGGTGAGTGAAAGCGAGCAGAAAGAGCCTGTCGATACGCCGGCCGAGGTGACAAGCAGCATCCCTGAAGCAGACTTCCCCGGCACCACCATCCTGCTGGTTGAGAACAGCGTCGACCAGATGTTGCAACTCACGCGCATTCTCTCTTCCTGGAGTATCCGCGTGGTTGCAGCAGCCGACCGGGAGGAGATCCACGAGACGCTTGTCGACAACCCTGAATGCCTGCTGACACTGGTCAATACCGCCGTCTGTGACAAGGGCAACTATGATAGGATCAGCAATATCAGGAAGGACTCGCAGTGCCGGATCATCATCATGACCGAAGACTGCTCGTGCCTGTCAGAAGAACAGAAAGCCTTTGTGGATGGCTGCCTGGCGCTGCCGCTTGAGGCCGCCGAACTCAAGAGCCTGATCGAAGAGTCACTCGCTGAATGAACAACTACTCCAATTTCAAGATACTTATCGTCGACGACAATCACGATAATCTCTACACCCTGCGCCAGCTGATCGAGAAACACATGGATGCCCGGGTGCTCGAGGCCGACTCCGGAAAGAAGGCGATCGAGATCGCGCTGGAGAATCCCGACATTGACCTGATCGTGCTGGATATCCAGATGCCCGAGATGGACGGCTTCGAGACAGCTTCCCTGCTGAAGATCCGCAAAAAGACGCAGGACATCCCCATCATCTTCCTGACGGCCGCCTTCAAGACCGAGGAATTCCAGCAGCGCGGTTACGATGTCGGCGCCGCCGATTACCTCCTCAAGCCAATCGACGATAACCAGCTCATCAACAAGCTCAGCACCTACTTCCGCCTCATCGAGAAAGAGCGCAATCTCAACCAGATACTGGAAGAAAAGGTCGAGGAGCGGACCCGCGAACTCAACGAGGCGCGACTCTACCTGCAGAACATCATCAACAGCATGGGCGAGGCGCTGCTGATTCTCGACCCCGAGGGCCAGATCACCTCCGCCAACCCGACGGCCTACCGGATGCTCGGGTATCCCGAGGGTGAACTCGAGGGAATGTCCATCGGGGATGTCTTCGAGGAAGAGAGTGACACGCAGGCCGATGCTTTCATGGGCACCTGGCTGGAGGCACTGATCAGGAGCGGCGCCCTGCCGAGTATCGAGGCCCGCTTCATCACCAGCGAGGGCAAGCGAGTCCCGATTCTCTTTTCCCGTACCGCTATCACCGACGAATCCGGTACACTATTGACAATCATCTGCATTGCCAAAAACATGACCGGCTACCAGAAAATCGACCAGGACGCATGATTCCAGATCGTCAACAGGCAGTATCATGAGTGATCAGCAACCACAGATCCCCAACGAAGACACCACATTGACGGCCAATGCCCTGAAGGCAATGGCACATCCCCTGCGCTGGAAAATTCTCTGCACCCTCGGTGACAAGGAACTCTCTGTGGGAGAAATCGTCGAGCAAACAGGCACCTCCCAGAGCAATATCTCGCAGCATCTCGACCAGCTGCGCAACAAGCACATTCTTGTCTCCAGGAAGGAAGCCAACCGTATCTACTACAAGATCCGCAATAGCCAGTTGCTGGAGCTGATCGGCACCATGCGCAATGTCCTCTGCCCGACGAACCTGAACGATCTGAACCCTCCTGAATAAACAGGACTAATTGCGACATAGATTCGACTTTTATATATTAGATTTTTCTAATATAATCCCGTTTCGATTTCAGTTGTCTATGCTTCCCGTTCAGGGAAGAGGCCGAAACATTTCTATTCAGATACAGGTCATTGGGATATGTGCAGGTTGAGAAACAGCTTTCTGTCACTCTTGCTAGCAGGCATTTCGGTCCTGCAGCCAGTCAGTGCGCTCGAGTCAAAGAAACTTCAAATCATTGAAGTACCTAGAGATTTCATGCTCGACGGCGTCGTCGAGGCAGTCAACAAATCCACGATCGCAGCACAAACCGGCGGGCAGATTACCGAGATCGACTTCGACGTGGACGACTATGTCGAGAAAGGACAGGTCATCGTTCGCCTCAAGGATAGCCAGCAGACGGCCGCGCTGACAGCCGCCCAGGCCCAGCTCAAACAGGCAGAAACCGCATTCAAGGACGCCCGGGACACCTTCGACCGCGCCGAGCAGGTCTTCGAGAAAGGCGCCATTTCCGAAGCCGACATGGACAAGATCACGGCAGCATTGAAGACCGCAGAGGCAGCAAGGGACGCCGCAGCAGCCGGGGTCGAACAGGCCAGGGAGCAGCTGGGCTACACGAAGATCACGGCCCCCTATAACGGCATCGTCACGGAAAGGCATGTGCAGGTCGGGGAAGTCGCTGCGCCCGGAACGCCTCTCATGAGCGGTATCTCGCTCGAGGAGCTGCGAGTCAACGTCGATGTGCCACAGAGCCTGATCCCCGTGATCCGGGAAAATCCGCGAGGATACGTCATCGGGCCGAAAGGACAGCCGATCATGGCAGAAGAGATCACCATCTTCCCCTATGCCGACGAATCATCCAACACTTTCCGCGTCCGCCTTGAGCTGCCGGAGACAGAGGGCGGCTTCTTCCCCGGCATGTATGTCAAGACAGGCTTTATTATCGGCATGGAGAAGCTGTTACTCGTGCCGGGGAGCGCAGTCGTGAATCGCTCCGAGGTGACCGGCGTCTATGTCATCGATGAAGAGACCGGCAAGGTATCCCTGCGTTATATTCGCACCGGCAGGCTTTTCCCCGATGGTAATATCAGCATCCTCTCCGGCCTCAATCCCGGCGAAACGATCGCCCTCGATCCCATAGAGGCGGGTGTCGCAGCCAAGCGAGGCAGCGGAGCCAAGGAAGATGAGTAACCAGCTCGGACTGGCCGGTCAGATTGCGAAACGCTTTCTGACCACGGAAATCACGCCATTACTGGCACTAGTCGGTCTGCTGCTCGGCCTTTTCGCTGTTGCTGTTACGCCGCGCGAGGAAGAGCCGCAGATCAATGTGACTTTCGCGAACATCTTCATCCCCTTCCCGGGCGCCAGCGCAAGAGAAGTCGAGCACCTGGTCGCATCGCCGGCAGAGCAGGTCATGTCCGAGCTTGAGGGCGTCAAGCACGTCTATTCCGTATCGCGTCCCGGCATGGCGGTGCTCACGGTCCAGTTCAAGGTCGGCGAGAACCGTACCGATGCCATCGTGCGCCTCTACAACAAGGTGGCCTCCAATATCGACTGGCTTCCCGAGAATGTCGGCGTGGGACAACCAATCATCAAGCCGAAGGGTATCGACGACGTCCCGATCGTGAGCGCAACGCTCTGGTCCGAGGACGAGAGCATCGGTGCCTATGAACTCGGCAAGGTCGCCCATGCCATCGAGACCGAGCTCAAGCGCGTACCGGGAACGCGTGACATCTACACTATCGGTGACCCGCAACGCACCGTCAGCGTAATGCTCGATCCCCAGGCACTGTCCGGATACGGCATTCCGCTCGAAAATCTGCGTAACGCCCTGCTCTCGGCCAACCACACAGCGGACAACCTGCCGGTCACGGCCTTCAACCGCGAACTCCTGGTCCAGGCCGGTACTTTCCTCACATCGGCTGACGATGTCGGGTCGCTGATGGTCGGCACGCATGGCGACAAGCCGGTCTTTCTGCGCGATGTAGCAAAAATTGCCGACGGCCCGGAAACACCGAATGAGTATGTCTGGATCGGCAGTGGCCCGGGGGCCGCTGAGACGGCTGTCATCGAGAAAGCGCGTCCTGCCGTGACCATCGCCATCGCCAAGAAGCCGGGTACCAACGCGGTCCAGATCGCTAAACGCGTGATCGACCGCTTCGAGGACCTCAGGGGCACCTTCATCCCCGAAGGTATCAAGGTGACAATCACACGTGACTATGGCTTGACGGCCGATTCAAAGGCCAAACAGCTCATCCAGAAACTCGCCTTCGCGACCATCTCCGTTATCCTGCTCGTCTGGTTAGCCCTGGGCTGGAAAGAGGCTCTCGTTGTCGGTGCAGCCGTTGTCGTCACCCTGATGATCACGCTCTTCGCCTCCTGGGCATGGGGATTCACCCTCAACCGCGTCTCGCTCTTTGCACTGATCTTCTCGATCGGCATTCTCGTGGATGATGCCATCGTGGTTGTCGAGAATATTCACAGGCACCTCTCGCTTGGCGCCAATAGCCTGCTCGAGGCCATTCCGAAAGCCGTGGACGAGGTCGGTGGCCCCACGATTCTTGCGACCTTCACCGTTATCGCAGCACTTTTACCGATGGCCTTCGTCACCGGACTCATGGGGCCATACATGAGTCCGATCCCGATCAACGCATCCATGGGCATGCTGATCTC
>JARFQQ010000105.1 GCA_029287695.1 Gammaproteobacteria bacterium
TCCGGATTGGTCTCGTTGTCCGGAAAGGACTCGATGAAGCGCTTGCGCGGCATGCCGGCGTGCTCGACGCACAAGGCCATGATCGACCGCTCCTGATTGCGGATGCGCTCGATGGTGCTGCGCAGGATATCGACCAGCACAACGAAGACCGCGGAGATCAATTTGAACTCCAGAAAGACCTCGGATGCGGCTCTCAGTGCCTGCTGGCTCTCCGGGTGGTCTCTGCCGTGTTGCTGGAGGTTTGCCACCAGGGTGGCGTAGTGTTCCCGCAGCAAGGCCACTCTCCGGAACGCCTCTTCCGGGTCCGGCCCGGTATCCGCGGGTGTGGAGTCGTTGTCGTCGTCCTCGGTACCCTCGGTTTCGCTGCTGGTTGCCGTAGCGTGTGGCCCCTTGATCGTCGGGGTGCCCGGGTCCTGCGACTCGTTGGGGTCCGCGAAGCCGGAAATCACATCCGTCAGCCGGATTTCCTCCCGTGCCACCTTGTCGAAGATGGCGAGGAGTACTTGGGTGGCGCGGGGGTAGATCGAGAGGGCGGATAACACCTGATTGAGTCCGTCCTCGATGCGCTTGGCAATCTGCAGCTCGCCTTCGCGCGTGAGCAGTTCGACGGTACCCATCTCCCGCATGTACATGCGCACCGGGTCGGTGGTCCGACCAAATTCACTGTCAACCGTTGCCAGAGCAGCCGCGGCTGCCTCTGCGGCGTCGTCATCGGCAGGCGCTGCCTCGGCCATGACCTGGTCATCAGCATCAGGCGCGGTTTCGTGGACGGAGATGCCCATGTCGTTGATCATGCGGATGATGTCTTCGATCTGATCAGGGTCGACGATGGTGTCAGGGAGATGATCATTGACCTCTGCATAGGTCAGGTAACCCTGCTCGCGCGCCTTCTCAATCAGAAGCTTGATCTGTGAAACCTGCTGTTCCTGATTCATTTCGTAACTTTGGAAATAACTGGTGCAAAAAAGAATCCGCCATTATAGCACTGATTTGAGAATTTGCTGAATATTCAGTCAGTTTTCCTGCCATCGGGCCGTTGGGCATTCAGTTCGGAGATCCGGCGAATCAACTCGCGTTTCTCGGCATCATCGGTTGCATGCTTGAGCTGCTCGAGGAGCTGGTCTCTCTGGTATTTATGGTACTGATGGGCCAATCTTTCAAGGGCATCATGAAACTCTTCAGCCAGGCCCTCTTCGGGGATACTGAGGTCAGTCGTGGCGAGGGCTGACAACTGTTCACGAATACGCTCGTCTTCCCAGCGATCGATCAGACCGGCCGTGGTGATGTCGGGATTGGCATGGGTGTGATCCATGAGCTGCACGAGCAGGTCGATGCCCCTGGCATTGCTCGAGCGCCATGCCTGCGGCAGATCGGGGGAGAGTGCCAGTGCAGGTTGTTCAAGCAGCAGCCTGATCGCATGGCGTACCGGCGTGCTCTTGCTGCCGACGCGGGGGTTGCGCGCGGAGGGCGGGGGAGGGGGTGTGGCCCGCTTGCCTGGCGTGATTTCCAGCCCCGTCAGGTGGGCCAGTTCCTGTGTCATGAGGTCATGCAGGCTGCCCGGCGGGATACGCTCGATCAGCGGGCGCGCCATGTCGGCCAGGCGTGCACGGCCGTCAAGCGTGGTGGTGTCGACCTCCCCGGAGAGATGGTCGAAAAGGAAACGCGACAGCGTCGGCGCATTTTCGACCAGCGCCCTGAAAGCGTCTGCCCCTTTGCTGCGAACGAGTGTGTCAGGGTCCTCGCCCTCAGGCAGGAAGAGGAAGCGTGCCTCCCGTCCGGTTTTCATGGATGGCAAGGCGGTCTTCAGCGCCTTCCAGGCTGCATCGCGCCCGGCGCGGTCGCCGTCGAAGCAGAAAACCACCTTCGGTGCCGTGCGGAACAGCAGTTCGAGATGTCTCTCGGTTGTCGCAGTGCCCAGTGTGGCGACGGCATTCCGGATCCCGCTCTGTGCGAGTGCGACGACATCCATATAGCCCTCTACAACGAGGATCTGCTGTTTTCCTGCGTGACTTCGCCTGACGTCGTAGAGTCCATAGAGAATCTCGCCCTTGTGGAAGACGGGCGTTTCGGGGCTGTTGAGATACTTGGGCCCGTCTCCCTCGAGGATGCGCCCGCCGAAGCCCGCCACGCGACCACGCGAATCGATGATCGGGAACATGATGCGATCGCGGAAGCGGTCATAGGGTTTCCCGCTGTCCCCCGTGGAAACAAGGCCCGCGGTCTGCAAGGCCCGGATGTCAGCCTGATCCTTCACGAGGTGGCGGTAGTGGTCCCACCCCGGTGGCGCGAAACCGATACCGAAATCACGCGCGATCTCGCCGGAGAGCCCGCGTTTTTTCAGGTACTCGACGGCGCGCGATGCCTCGGGATGCTCTCGCAACTGCTGCTGGAAGAAGCGGTTGGCCTGCTCGAGCAGTTCGTAAAGCCTGCTGAAATCCTGGCGGGGCCGATCGGTGGCGCCCTCTTCGCGGGGGACCTCGAGGCCGGCATCGCTGGCCAGTTCCTCGATCGCCTCGACAAAGTTCATGTGATCGTAGTCCATGAGGAAGCCGATGGCGCTGCCGTGCGCGCCGCAGCCGAAGCAGTGGTAGAACTGTTTTTGCTGGCTAACCGTGAAGGAGGGGGTTTTTTCCGTGTGGAAAGGGCAGCAGGCCTGGTACTCCTTGCCGGCTTTTTTCAGTGGCACGCGCTTTTCGATGACATCGACGATATCGATGCGCGACAGGAGTTGGTCGATAAATTCGGGTGGGATTCTGCCAGCCATCGGGGAAGCCTAGCAGATCGGACGTCCGTTCAGCTCAGCCAGCCAGTTTCTGCCTGACGAGCGCGCTCGCGGCGCCCATATCCGCACGTCCCTGGAGTTTGCTCTTGAGTTGCCCCATGACCTTGCCCATGTCCTTGGGGCCGGCGGCACCGGTAGCTGCGATGACCTCTTCGATGATGCCAGCGACTTCCTCGGGGGAGAGTTGCGCGGGAAGGTAGTGCTCGATGATCGCAATCTCGGCGCTTTCCTGGTCAGCAAGGTCGTTGCGGCCGGCCTTCGAATACTGGTCGATCGAGTCTCGGCGTTGCTTGACCATCCGGGTGAGGATGCTGAGGACGTCATCGTCGCTGAGATCCTTGCGGGTGTCGACTTCCTGCTGCTTGATGGCGGCCATGATGAGGCGAATGGTTGCAAGACGCGGCTTGTCGCCGCCCTTCATTGCCGCTTTCTGGTCGTCGAGAAGCTGGTCCTTGAGCATGGTCGTGGAAAGGTGATTAGAAACGGCGTTCCCAGCGACGGTTCTCGCGCCAGACTTTCTTGGCGTGACGCTTGACTGCAGCCGCTTTCTTGCGCTTGCGCTCCCAGGTCGGCTTTTCGTAAAACTCGCGGCGACGGACGTCGGCCAGTGTTCCCGCCTTCTCGCAAGTGCGCTTGAAGCGACGGAGAGCGATATCAAATGGTTCGTTTTCTTTAACGCGTACGCTTGGCATGAGGCCCCTCAAAAAAGTAGTTACAGTTTGCGCAAAATAAGGCGCAGAATTATAAGCGATTTTTGTAGAATGACAAAATGATTATTCAGGTTCATTTCAGATGATTGTTCTGGGTATCGAAAGCTCCTGCGATGAAACCGGCGTCGCGCTCTACGATTCCGACGCAGGACTGCTGGGACACCTGCTGCACAGCCAGGTGGATTTGCACGGGCCCTATGGCGGCGTGGTCCCTGAACTTGCCTCGCGCGACCACGTGCGCAAACTCATACCGCTCGTGGATGCGCTGCTCTCGAAG
>JARFQQ010000110.1 GCA_029287695.1 Gammaproteobacteria bacterium
CCCCCCCCCCCCCCCCCCCCCCCTTTTCAAGCAGAAGACGGCATACGCGATGAAGCTAGCTGTCTCGTGGGCTCGGAGATGTGTATAAGAGACAGGGCCAGCGCGGCGCCAACCATGCCCCCGCCCGCCACGAGAATGTCATAGTCCGCGCTACTCAATGGAGAGTCCTCGCGAGAGGCGGGCATGTGCATCCTTGAGGCCCATCGCATGCCGCGCGATCTGGTGACGTATGCCTGGCAGCAGGTCCGCGGCGAGTAGCCCGATATTGCGCCCCGTGGTAATGACGGAGAGGGGATTGCTGAAAAGTCGGGCGAGGCCGTCAGTGACCATTGCCATGTTGCGCTGGTCTGACTGGCGCTCGCTCGCATAGGCCTGCAGGATCCGCTCCTCGCCGGGGTCTTCCCCGCGCTTCAGGGCGCCTGCGATCACATCGACCAGTACGGCAACATCGCGCAAGCCGAGGTTGAAGCCCTGGCCGGAGACGGGGTGCAATGTGTGCGCGGCATTGCCAAGCAGGGCCACACGCTGGCGCACAGACTCCTTTGCCGTTATGAGCGACAGGGGGTAGGCGCTTCTGCTGCCGACACGCTGGAAGCGTCCGCAGCGATAACCGAAGCGTTCCTGCAGCAGGCCAAGGAAGTCACTGTCGTCGAGCGACAGGATCTCCTCGTGTTGTGCAGTCGGCACTGTGAGTACGACGCCAAAACGGTTGTCCGTCATCGGCAGCAGCGCGAGGGGACCATCGGATGTGATACGCTCGTAGGCGATATTGTTATGGGGTTTTGCCGGTACCAGGTTGCTGACGTTGGCGGTGTGGCCGTAGTCCCACCGGCGAACCTTGATGCCGAGCCGGTCGCGGATCTGCGACTGGCCGCCATCGGCGGCTACGAGCAGTTTCGCAGTGATTTTGCACGCGTTGCCGGACGAATCGACACTCAGAGTGATGCCATCTTCTTCTGTGTTGAAGTCGGCGAGCCGGGCCGGGCGGAGATGCGCGATCCCTGTTGCATCAAACCGCGCCATCAGCGCTCTGCCGAGATCGCGCGCCGGAGCGACATAACCCAGCGCCGGGACCTGTTCCTCCGTGGCATCCAGGTGCGTGAAACCGAATTTCCCGCGCTCGGAGATATGTATCTTCCTGATCGGCGTTGCGCAGGGAGCGATCCCGTCCCAGAGACCAATGCCCTCGAAGATCAGGCGGCTCCCGTGCGCCAGTGCGATCGCGCGATCGTCAAAGCTTGGTGGCCGGTCGGCTTGCGGCGGGCTCGCCTCGATCACGGCCATGCGGGCGCCTGTGGGGGCGAGCGCGCAGGCCAGCGTGAGGCCAGCCAGGCCGCCTCCGGCGATAACGATGTCGTAGTCGTGCTTCATGCCATCAGTGCCTCGATCTCGTCGACCTCTTTGGGTGCGTCCGACGTGAGAACATCATGCCCCTCTTTGGTGACGAGAACGTCATCCTCGATCCTGATACCGATACCCTGCCATTTCTTTGCCACGCCACGCATGCCCTCCGGGATGTAGAGGCCCGGTTCAATCGTCAGCACCATGCCCGGTTCGAGCATGCGCCATTCGCCATCGACCTTGTAATCCCCGACATCGTGCACATCCATGCCGAGCCAGTGGCCTGTCTTGTGCATATAGAACTTGCTGTAAGCCTCTTTCCTGACGAGCTGCGCAGGCTGTCCCTTGAGCAGTCCGAGCTTGACGAGTCCGCGCGTCAGCACCTTCACGGCTGTCTCGTGGGGCGCATGCCAGCTGTTGCCGGGGCGAACGGCATCGATGGCAGCATGCTGGGCGTCCAGCACGAGCTGGTAGAGCAGCCGCTGGGGTTCGCTGAACTTGCCGCTGACCGGAAAGGTTCGCGTGATATCGGAGGCATAGCAGTCGAGTTCACAGCCGGCATCGACGAGTACCAGGTCACCCTCTTCCAGCCTGGCATTGTTCTCGATGTAATGCAGGATACAGGCGTTGTTACCACCGCCGACGATCGCAGGATAGGCCTGGCGCGTCGCACCCTTGCTGGCGCACGCGTGTTCGAAATCAGCCTGCAGCTGATATTCCTGCATGCCGGGACGGCACCTTTGCATGAGTTGACGGTGTGCGGCCGCAGAGATGCGGGCGGCCTTGCGCATGGTGGCGATCTCCGACCGGCTCTTGTAGAGGCGCATGTCATGCATGTAATGATCGACAGCGATGAACTCGAAGGGTCCCTGGATACCGGAGCGCGAGCGTGAGCGCACCTTCGCGATCCATTCAGACATGCGATGGTCAAGATCAGGATCACAACCCATGGCATAGTAAACCCGCTCACACTGTTCGAGCATGCGCGGCAGGATGTCGTCGAGATCCTCGATCGGAAAGGAGTCGTCTGCATCGAAATCCCGAATGGCCCCTTCCTGTCCTGCGCGGCGGCCGTCCCACTGCTCGCGTTCGGGATCGCGCTGACGGCAGAAGAGAATGTACTCGGCAGTCTTGCGGCCCGGAATCAGCACGGCAACGGCTTCGGGCTCATCGAATCCCGTCATGTAATAGAAGTCGCTGTCGGGACGAAAGGGGTAATGCACGTCGCGGTTGCGCAGGCGTTCCGGAGAGGTCGGTATGATGGCGATCGCGTCCTTGCCCATCATACGCATCAGCTGGGATCTGCGGCGTTTGAATTCGGCTCTGGTCATCTTGGTAGCATATCCTGATAAATGGTCATGACGGCCACACGTATGTACTCTTCCAGTTCAGTCAGGGCTTGCATCTCGTCCTCATCATCTTCGCTGACCGCGAGCGTGTCCAGCCGCGTAAACTCGCCGAGATCCTGCAAGGCTTCCTGCGCATCATCCGAGAGCTTCTTCTCGCTGTCGCGGGCACTGATGCCGAAACCGTACATGAAGCCCTGGCACCAGTTAACCAGTGCGGACGCGCGCTTCGCAACACCGGTTGTTTCTGCGGGGAGCAGTAGTCTGAAGCCGAGTTCTGCATCACGCAACTGCTCATTGATGACGGCATGCATCTGTGTCAGTTCTGCCTTGCTGTCATGGTGCTCCCGATCGTCTGCATGCTTCTCGGGGAGCAGTTCCTTGCCCATGAGTGCGAGCGACTGCTCGAAATTGCCACAGATCAGTCCGGTGACAAGACCATGGGCCTCGGGTGCGGAAATTTCCAGGCCGATCGCCTGCAAACAGGTTTCAATCGTTTCGTAGTCAATGGCTGCTGTCACGGTGGTTTTCTTGTCTCGTGGAATCGTTGCCTATTATGCCTGTGAGGATTGACCCGATCCATCATGCTCACTATAGTTGGGCGATAACACATGTGGAAAGGCTGCAGTGATGGCGGATAAAGAACTAAAAATGCTTGAATCACGCGTCAACGAACTCATCGATGCATGTATGCATCTAAAAGAGGAAAACAAGACGTTGCGCGCAAGCCAGGAAACACTCGTGAACGAGCGGGCGACCCTGATCGAGAAAACCGAAATGGCCCGTAACCGTGTCGAGGCCATGATCAGTCGTCTCAAAGCCCTGGAAGAGCATTCGTGAGTAACAAGCCCAAGCCGATTACCGTCAACATCCTCGGTGAGGAGTACATGATCTCCTGTGCTCCGGGCGAGGAAGATGCACTGCGCAACTCTGCCGCCTTTCTTGACAATCGCATGAAGGAGATCCGCTCCAGTGGCAAGGTCATGAGCAGTGAACGCATTGCGGTCATGGCTGCGCTGAACCTCTCCCACGAGGTCCTTGCCCTGCGCGACAAGGTCAGCGCTGATGATGACCAGCTTGGACGTCGCATCAAATCGCTGCGCGACAAGGTCGAACTGGCGCTCAATGACACAAACCAGCTGGAACTTTAGACAGAATCGGATATGATAGGAGTCAGGGCGTCTACTGCGGTGTTTGTGAGCCAATCAGGTATTCCTTGAGCCTTGCAAAGACCCCGGGAGCCAACGACCAGTGTCCTGTGAGCATGTCCGTCCTCGAGCGGAAAGCCTAAAGCACTGCTCAGGTTCCCACTTGAACCTTGAGGTTCAGGGGCACGATTGGTAACGGCATCCGCGGTTCCGCCCTCACACCATGACATCTCCATCTCCTGCGTCCATTCGAAAAGCAATCCGTAGCCGGAGGCAATCACTCTCCGCCAGGGAAAACCGTTCACATGGCGAGTCCGTCAGCAGGCATCTCGCATCTCTTGCAGCCTTTCGCAGGGCAAGGCGCGTCGCAGTCTATCTCTCCGTCAATGGTGAACTCGATACTGCTCCGCTGATCGAACGGCTGCTTCTGAAACGCAAGCAGCTGTATCTGCCGGTCCTGCATCCGTTCAGGCAAGGACGGCTGCTCTTCTGTCAATGGGATGGCAAACATCCACTGCTTGCCAATCGTTTTGGTATCAGTGAACCGCAATGTCGATCCACTACCCTGATGATGACACTGCGCAAGCTCGATATTGTCATCGTGCCCCTTGTTGCATTTGATACTGCGCTTAGCCGGGTCGGCATGGGCGGGGGATACTATGACAGGACCTTCGGCTACGCGCGTTCCTTCAGGAGATGGAAGCGTCCCTTGCTGATCGGTGTTGCGCACCGGTTCCAGCAGGTGGAGAAGATCGAGCCTTCACCCTGGGACGTGTCTCTCGATTACGTGATCACTGAAGAAGGTTTAACCGGTATCAGAGATGAAGGTCGTTCAAGAAAATAATCACTGACACCTGTCGCGTATCACCCGATTATTACTTGCTGAAATCCATCCGTTATTGATTTCCCGTGTTCAATGAACATGACGATTTGCCAGCAATCATCAAGTGCTTTTGATAACCGCACATGCATTCATGCTTCCTTGCTCTTGTGTTATTGATGGCATGAAGCCATAACAAAGGTTAACTGTTTTAATAAAAAACTTGATTAATCATGTTGAACCTAACTACTATTCAGTAGTGCATCGTCACTGACATGTTTTGTATTCATCCATCAAAGTTCAAAGGGGGCTGATATGGCAATCAAGAAGACAAAGAAGAAGTCTTCGAAAAAGAAGGCAGCTGCCAAGAAAAAGGTAGTTGCCAAAAAGAAAGTTGCAGCAACCAGGAAGAAGGTTGCTAAAAAGAAAGTCGCCAAAAAGAAGGCAACGAAAAAGAAGGTAGCCAAGAAAAAGGCAACCAAGAAAAAAGTCGCCAAGAAGAAGGCTGCGAAAAAGAAGTTAGCCAAGAAAAAGGCAACCAAAAAGAAAGTCGCCAGGAAGAAAGCAGCGA
>JARFQQ010000119.1 GCA_029287695.1 Gammaproteobacteria bacterium
AGCTTGCGGCTCGCGTATGAGCGTACACGTGGTGGTTACGAGCGCACGCTGATGGCCTGGGTCAGGACAGGGACTTCACTGATTACATTCGGTTTTGCCGTCTACAAGTTTTTTGAACTGGAGATCGCGAACACGGAAACGAAAGCAGCGCTCATACAAACTTCACTCATCGGGCCTCGTGAGTTCGGACTTGTCCTGATCGGAATCGGCCTTTTAACGCTACTGATCGGTGCATTCGAGCATCGGCGTGATCTTGGCAGTATGCGAAAGGAATATCCCGATATGCCTCGTTCAGGCACGCAATTGATTGTTGTTTTGATGGCATTTTTTGGTTTGTTGGCATTCGTGGCTGTGGTGTACCGCTTCTAGAAAAAACAAGAATGAAGCCTTCCATGCCTGATTGACCCAGTGGGAAAAATATCAGAGGTAGCCGTACCCTGAGTTGTTGACTCCCCTTGTCGATTCCAGGCCCTTTGACCCGGTCGATATCCATGACGGCCCGCCACACTCACCTCAAATTAAACACAACGGCTTATGAGGAAACCATGGGCCGTTTTCTTCTGGAGGCCCCGAAGGACTGTGGATTATGGGAAGTCCTCTGATGGATTTCAGTATTTCGCGGAAAAGCAGGTCACCGCAAATGCCTAATTCGGCTCTTTGTGGCTTTCAGAAGGCTCATCATCTGGCCGGGATGGACTACTCGCTATCAGCACTGCAAACCAGGCACTGCCAGGCTGCTGCTCCGCGATAAACTTGATGACCATGGTCAGCGGCACCGACAGCAACATGCCCACCGGCCCGAAGACCCATCCCCAGAAGACCAATGAAAGAAAGACGGCCAGCGTCGACAGCCCCAGGCGCTGCCCCATGAAGCGTGGCTCAATCATATTCCCGACCAGTGTATTCACCAGCAGGTAAAGAGTGATCATCATGCCTGTCAACAAGGGATCGCCCTCCAGCAGCGACAGTAGTACTGCCGGTACGGCGGCGATGATAGAGCCAATATTGGGAATGAAATTCAGCAGAAAGGCGAGAAAGCCCCACAGCAGCGCGAACTCCACATCCAGCAGCCACATGCCTGCACTGATCAGCACACCTGTCAGCAGGCTGAGCATTGCCTTGGTGGTGATATAGCTGTTCATGGAAACCGCCAGGCTCGACAGGCCGGAGAGAAACTGGCTTTTACCGGCAGTGTGTCCTGCAGAAACCTTCTCCCCGAGGGAACCGGCATCAGCCAGCATGAAAATCACCGTGAAGACAATCAGGAACAGGTTACTCAGTGTATCGCCCAGGCCCGAGAGGAATCTGGCAAAGAAACCGACGGCCGCCCCGGGGTCCAGCGCACTGGAAATGGCTTCGCCGCTGATCTCGATCCCGTGGCCAGCCAGCCAGCTGACCCACCCCTGTACCAGTGCCTTCAGCTGTACCTGGTACTCCGGAAGGGCCTCGACGAAGGTACTGACCGATGATCCCAGTAACAGGAAGACGAGGGCCAGCACTAACACCGTGGCAAATGCCATCACCGACACCGCCAGCCAATCCGGCACCCCGCGCTGACGCAGGCGGTTGATTGGTGAACTGAGAATCGTGGCAATGAACAGGGCCAGCAGAAATGGCACCAGGATGTTTGACGCGTAGCGTGCGCCGGCAAATATGACAACCAGCGATGCGAGCGTCAGCAGTGCATCGCGCACCGGTTTGGACGCTGCAACAGAGGATGAATCGTGCATGGGGATACTCTGCGATAGCCTTGCCTGTAATAGAGTCATAGTACCCGGGCAAAGCCATATCCCGCAAAACATGTGCATCGTCTAACCAAAATATACGCGCAAGGCCCGCCAGGACGGGAATCGCTTTCGTCTGCGTAAATATGCTTTCAGAATGTCCCTAGGCAAATGCTAGCCTGGCACCATGCAAACTGGACACAAGGAACAGCTAGCGGTTTCTACCGGCGAGGTCGACTAGCTAAATTCCACCCGCGAATGGTGTGCTACCTCTCCCATCAATGGATCACTCTTTCACAGGCTGCCAGGAAGTGAACACCTTGCGCGCCAGCTCACTTTCGGGACGAAGGTTCTCGATGCCTTCGTAGGGAAGACCCTTGCCGAGCGGCAAGTGCGGATACTGCTTGATCGTGATCTGATGTCGCTTGACCATGTCCTGGAATGAGGCACCCGACCAAAGCGCATTGCCAATATGCGGATACTCTTCGCGTGGGTCTCGATACAGGTTGAACACAGGCGCCGCGGCACCGGGCACGCCAGGTGCTGGCAGATGCATTTTGAACTCCTGCTTGACCACCGAGCGCAATACCGGACCTTCGTAAACGTAGACGTAATCGCGGCGGGAGTTACCCTCTCCTTCCAGTATTAACGCGGTCTGGTCGACCCCGTCGATAACCCGATCACGCGGAATGTAGTCGGTGGCATCGGCAATCCGGGCGAAGGTCGTGAAGAGATCGGAGACGTGGACGATGTCGCCTGCTGAACTGCCTGCCTCGATGACGCCAGGCCAACGGACAAACGCATCTGTACGCACACCGCCTTCAAGATGGTTGGTCTTGCCACCACGGTAGATCAGTTGGTTCAGACCACTAGTGCCTTCATAGTGATACATGAGTCCATTGTCTGCCATTAGCATCACGATGGTATTGTGAGCCTTGCCAGTCTCATCAAGCTTTGCCAACAGATCGCCAATCCAGCCGTCGAGCAACTGCAGCTTGTCAGCATGGAAGCCACCGTTGCGTGAGATAGCCTGATCTGGATAGACGAAGTTGAGCGGATAGAGCGGCCAGTACTGCAGGAAGAACGGTTCGTCCTTGCCGGCCAGTTGTTCGAGTTGTTCGATCGCCTGTGCCTGGTAACGCTCATTCATCCGTTCGTAATGCGCCTGTGTCCACTCCTCGCCGGGCTCAAGATCTACCTCGCGCGCCTTGCCGCCGGCTTCACCCTCGACGCCGGTTACCAGGCCGTATGGCCGAAAACGCTCGTCAATCATGAATTGGTTGGACTGGCCCGAGAGATTAAAACCGAGCATGTTGTTCGCTGTCATTGCCTCGCGGGTCATCAGACTGAGCTGAACCTGCTGGTGTAGGGGAAAGAAGGCCACATCGAAGCCCTGGTTATGCGGGTAGGCCTGTTCGATATCTCCCTGGTGCCACTTGCCGACATGCGCGGTGTTGTAGCCGACTTTTTTCAGGATCTCGGCGATCGTGACTTCTTCTGCCGAGAGTCCCTCTCCTACCAGTGCGACTTTGACCTCATCGACACCGGCACGCACCGGATGCCGCCCCGTCAACATGGCTGTCCGCGTTGGCGTGCAGGAGGGTTCGGTGTACATGCGCATAAGCGAAAGCCCTTCGCTTGCCAGCTTATTGATGTTGGGCGTGTCAATGCCCGTGACGTAATTCAGTGTCCGGTTGCCCATCTGACCAAAGCTGACGTCGTCAATGAGGATATAGAGGATGTTCGGCGGCTTGTCTCCATTGGCCTTATAGATCTCCGTCAGGCGCTTGTCGATGCGCTTGTCCTGCTCGGCCCATCGCTCGCCGAACTGCGCTTCGAGGAAGCGGTACTCCCCATCGCGTACGATAGGGTTCATCTCTGCGGCAACCGAAGTTATTAGCAGGAGTAGTGTTATCAGGGTCAGGAACTTGCTCATCTGGCTGGTCTCCAGGACGATATATATTAAGTTCTCGCAATCGCAATCCGCATTTAGATTCGGCAAGAACTGTGAGAATGACAGGATTGCTAATTTCGGACTTTATCGGCAAAGTGAGAATCTCAATACGTCATTTCCGCAAAATTCACGCTTTATGGAAATAATCCTGGATAGCCGATTCGACAGCCTCGAACAGCTGTCATCGCTCACGAAGGCATGGGACCTGGATTTCCGCCTTGTTCAGAACGGTGGATTTCTGGGTCAGATTCGGCAGACTGTGATGCCGGAAATACTGATTACCTATGCGCGCTTCGGCACCAAGCTGCACCAGGCGGGTACGACACCGCCAGGCTACCGCACTTTTGGCATCCCGGACAAAGAGTGTCAGGGATTCTGGTGGCTGGGAAATGAGGTGAATAGCAACTGCGTTACACGCTTTGGCACCGACAGTGAACTAATGTGTATCAGTAACAGCGATTTTGCGGTCTACACGCTGTCGTTGCGCGAGGATTACCTTGAAAAGCTGTCTGAATCTCTCGGTTTGTCATGTCCCGGTACAGATCGCAATGTCACCAGAGTTGCCAGTGAGGAGATGGCTATCTTGCATCAACTGGCGAGATCAGCGGTATTCCATAGAGTTTCATCTGTTCGCACCAGGGTAGCCAACCAGTTAGCTCAACGGCTCCTGACCGACTGCGCTGACGGGACAAGTGTGCCTTGTTCCAGTGCACGCAGCAGGGATCAGGCAATCAAGCGGGTTATAGATTATCTGACGGAACATGGCTGCAACCATCCAAACCTTCCCGACCTTTGCGAGGTTGCTCATGTGAGCGAGCGTACGCTCCAGTACGCCTTCCGGGAGCGCTACGATTTATCACCCGTTCAGTTTGTTCGATGTTGGCATCTCAATAGTGCGCGCCAATTACTCCTCTCTTCGTCCCACGATGGCAAGACAATAGGTGATATTGCGGGGATGTGTGGTTTCCTCGATCCAAGCGCCTTTGCCAGACATTACCGCCTGCTGCATGGTGAGTTGCCATCTGCCACCATAGCCCGGGCGAATTCCAATAAATACCAATGAGCGCTTCTGGCAGTTAGCGGGGACAACGCCATACCCCCGGGCCCGAGCAGGGCTACTTTCACGGGATATCGTTGGTAGCAACGCTCCAGCACAACCTCCGCTCAATCGAGCACTTCGAGAAGGATTCTGCCACGTGCACTGGCGGGTGGTTGAGGCCTGGACGCGCTGCCAGACCTGGCGCTACATCAACGGGGTGAACGAGACGATGCACCGTCTGCGCTTCAATACCTTGGCCGGCGAAGCTAATCGGCCGTATCTACACGGTGAGCCATGCATTACCGCGGCCGGGCCCGAATCGACGCCAGAGAAAATGCATGTTGTTGCACCATGCGTGCGATGTACTCTGGATATTCTCAATGCGGCAGACATTCGTTACCACCTGCCGAAGAAAT
>JARFQQ010000129.1 GCA_029287695.1 Gammaproteobacteria bacterium
GTTAGCAGGGTGCCTTTTTCTTTGCCTTGTGGGTTTAACTCGAAAGTGCAACTCATGTGCCGTTAAGAGGGTCGCTGCGATAGCATCAAGGTGTCCTTCAAACCGGCAAGTTAAGAGGAGCACCAATGAGACACTACACACAGCTGACCCAAGAGGAACGATACCAAATTGCAGCCCTGATGAAAGCCGGGCATTCGCAGAGCGAGATAGCCCGTTTGATCGGACGGCACAAATCGACCATATCGCGTGAGATGGCAAGGAATACCGGGCAACGAGGTTACCGACCACAACAGGCCCAACAGTGGGCGCGAAAACGCCAGCGTCACAAGGTCCGTCCGGCCTTCAGCGATCCTTACTGGCAGATTATCGATGCGCTCCTGCGCACCGACTGGAGCCCGGAACAGATTTCAGGGCGCTTGAAGGAAGAACGCGGGATTGCGGTAAGCACCGCCTGGATCTATCACTATATCCAGGTTAGACGACGCCGCAGAATGGAACTGCGCCCGCATTTGCGTGGCCGCTACTGGTTTCGCCGACGCCGCGGAAGCAAGGACCAGCGTGGCAAATTGCGGAATACAACGTCTATCGACGAAAGACCGGCTGTCATCGATCAGCGCAGTCGTATCGGTGACTGGGAAGCAGACACCGTGTCCGGTGTCCGGCAGCAGGGACATCTGGTTTCGCTGGTGGAGCGCAAATCCGGTTATACCCGCCTTGCTAACGTGACGCGTCGTACCGCAGAGCTGGTCGGAAATGCCATTGTGGAATGCCTTGCGCCATTGAAACAGTCAGTGCACTCAATCACCTGTGATCATGGACGGGAATTTGCCGGTCATGAGGCATTCGGTGAAGCGCTATGTGCCAGGGTTTACTTCGCGCATCCTTATGCTGCCTGGGAGCGTGGAACAAATGAAAATACGAATGGCTTGATCCGGCAATATTTTCCAAAAGGAAGATGCTTGCTGGATGTCTCGGCTGAACAATTGCAGTTTGTCGAGGAGAGGCTGAACCATCGCCCGAGAAAACGGCTCGGGTGGAAGACTCCTTATGAGGTATTCTTCGGCACGAAGACTGAACTGGTAGTTGCACTAGGAAGTTGAATTCACACCTTCTTTCTTTTGGGCAAGCAAAAGAAAGCAGGGTGCCGCGGCGCACCCGCCGCAAACCAGGTAAAGTCTGCGCGCCGATGCGCGCATCAAATAAAGACATCGCGAAGCGATTCAGGCCCTCAGGGAAGCTCAACCTTCACAGGAGGCGTCCAGGCAGGATCACGATGCTCTGCAACGACTTTGGTGTAGATGCCGCCACGCACCTTGAAGTCGGCGGTCAGGCGCATGAACCTCGGTTCGGTCACCTTCACGAGATCGGCGAGGATCTCGTTCGTCACGGCTTCGTGGAAGGCGCCTTCATCACGGAACGACCAGATGTAGAGCTTGAGTGACTTGAGTTCGACGCACTTGCTGTCCGGGACGTACTCGAGCAGCAGTTCGGCGAAATCGGGCTGGCCGGTCTTGGGGCAGAGACAGGTGAATTCCGGCATTGTGATACGGATGGTGTAATCCAGTTCAGGCCGGGGATTGTCGAATGTTTCCAGCGCTTTGCTTGGTTTCGTTGACATGAGCGTCGGTTTCAGGCGAATCGTGAAAGGGCGCTATTATACGAAAAAAGCATTCCCGGCGGATGTTGATACGGAATTGAACAGGTATTTCAGAGAGGGGCCTCACGTGCTTCTCGCGAGGTCGATGACCATGCCTTTTTGTAAAAATATAAATACAATAAATACAATAGGATAATATATAAATCTAGAAGAATTCGAGCATAGACGAAGTGCCCTTTCTTCAGTATCCTAGCGCCCCATGCGACTAGAAAAGATAAAACTCGCCGGATTCAAATCCTTCGTCGATCCCACGACTGCCGAATTCCCCACAAATCTCGTCGGTGTTGTCGGCCCGAACGGCTGTGGCAAGTCGAACATCATCGATGCCGTGCGCTGGGTGATGGGGGAGAGTTCGGCCAAGATGCTCCGCGGAGAGTCGATGGCGGATGTCATTTTCAACGGCTCAACCAGCCGCAAGCCTGTCGGCACCGCTTCCATTGAACTGATCTTCGACAACAGCGATGGCAGCGCGGGTGGCCAGTACGCCAGTTATTCACAGATTTCCGTCAAGCGGCAGGTCAGCCGGGACGGCCAGTCGAACTATTTTCTGAACAATGTCCGTTGCCGTCGCCGCGATATCACGGATCTCTTCCTTGGCACGGGTCTTGGTCCACGCAGTTATTCCATTATCGAACAGGGCATGATCTCCCGCATCATCGAGGCCAGGCCCGAAGACCTGCGCGTCTATCTCGAAGAGGCTGCGGGCATCTCCAAGTACAAGGAACGCCGCCGCGAGACAGAGAACCGCATCAAGCATACACGCGAGAACCTTGACCGCCTTGAAGACCTCATTGAGGAGGTCTCCAAGCAACTCAAGCATCTCGAACGGCAGGCTGCGACGGCCGAGAAATACAAGACCTGGAAGGCAGAGGAGCGTGAACTCAAGGGTGAACTTCTGCTGCTCCGCTGGAAGGCACTCGACGAGGAGATGCATCAGGGCGAGCGCAAGCTGGCTGAGCAGGAAAACAGGCTCGAGGCCGCAACAACGACACAGCGCGAACTCGAGGCTGGCATCGAGAAGAAGCGCGCAGCGCACACGGATGCCAACGATGAATTCAACAAGGTGCAGGGACGTTACTACTCGCTGGGTTCCGAAATCGCCCGCCTCGAACAATCGATTCAATATGCCCGCGAAACCCGGCAGAAACAGCAGGATGACCTCCACCAGATAGAGGCGAGTTTCAACCAGGTCAGCGAGGAGCTGACCGGGGACGAGAAACGCCTGCTGGAGATCACGGGAACACTCGAACAGCAGCTGCCCGAGCTCGATCAGTTGCGTGAACTGGAGCGCCAGGTCCTCGAACAGCTCGCCGAGGCAGAGCAGGCCTACCAGGAGTGGCAGGTTCAGTGGGATACCTTTAACCAGCAGGCGAACAAACCGGCGCAGGAAGCACAGATCGAGCGCACGCGCATCAATCATCTCGAAGAGCAGGAGCAGCAGCTACTGCGGCGTATCCGGCAAAACCGCGAGGAGAGCGAGCGGTTGCATCAACCGGAACTGGAAACCGAGATTTCCGGGCTCGAGCAGCAGGAGTCGGAGAAATCAGCCGGGGCAGAGGAGCTACAGGCCGCGCTCGATGCAACGCGACAGCAGATCAGCGAGCAGCGGGAGCAGCAGGCAGAAATCAGCAGCCGTCTCGACGAGTTGCGTGGACAGTTGCAGAGTTCTACCGGGCGCCTCTCCTCGCTCGAGGCATTGCAGCAGGCCGCCATGTCAGAGGACGAGCAGAGTCAGCAATGGCTCGACAGCCACGGCCTGGCCAATGCAAGGCGCCTCGCCGAGCAGATCGATGTCGATCATGAGTGGCGCAATGCACTGGAAACAGTTCTCGGCCACCATCTCCAGGCTGTCTGCGTAGAGGGTCTCGAGGAGTACCAGGCAATCATCGATACGCTCGAAGAGGGCATGGTCGAATTGATCTCGCCTGCCGATCGTTCGGCAGACGCTTCGCAGGACAGCCTCTTGCACAAGGTGAACAGCGGCCTGGACCTGGCTGGCCTGCTCGGTCATGTGCGTATCGCCGACTCTTTCAGCGAAGCGATGTCGCGCAGGCGATCCCTCGCAAGCGGCGAATCACTGATCACCAGGGAGGGTGTCTGGGTCGGTCAGAACTGGGTGCGCTTTGGCACCGAGCAGGGTGCCCAGCGAGGTGTCCTCGAGCGACAGGAAGAGATCCGCCAATTGGTCGCCAGCCAGTCCCGGCTCGAGGAGCAGGTCGAGGGTCAGCAGCTGCAACTCGAGAATGCCCGCGAACAACTGCGCCAGAGTGAGCAGCAGCGTGAAGAGCGTCAGCAGGCATTCAATGAACTCAATCGTGAACTCTCCGACATTCGCTCGCGGCTCAGCGGCAAGCGCACACGCATGGAGCATCTCCGGAACCGGCTCGAATCACTTCAGCAAGAGCGCAAAGAGCTCGAACAGCAGATTGAGACCGGTAAATCCTCGGCCGAAGCCTCCCGACACAAGCTGCACGAAGCGCTCGGTGTCACCGAAACCATGGACAGTCGCCGTTCCGAGCTGGAGCGGCAGCGTGACGAGTTGCGTGACAAGGTCCAGTCGATACGCCAGGATGCCCAGGCAAGGCGCCAGTCCTATCATGAACTTGCGCTCAGGACAGAAGCCTTGCGCTCGCAACAGGAAGCACTGAGCCAGGGTCAGTCGCGCATGAAGGCGCAGCTTGAACAGATGACTGCCCGCCGGGCAGCGCTCAGGGAACAGCTCGAGGGCAGCAATCTGCCACTCACGCAACAGCAGGAGACACTGGAGAACCAGTTGCAGTC
>JARFQQ010000022.1 GCA_029287695.1 Gammaproteobacteria bacterium
TGACGACACTGCAGGACGATACGCGACAGCACCTGAACAGCGCCCTGCAATCAGCATTGTCGAAGATGGACCTCGTCTCCCGCGAGGAGTTCGACATCCAGCAGGCCGTTCTCGAGCGTACGCGGGAAAAACTCGAACGACTCGAAAAAAGAGTCAGGGAACTCGAGGACATCCAGGCCGGGTAATCCGCTCCGGGATCAGGGCGCAGGCGGCCGAAAACACCAGTGAGGTCCATGGAAGGACATGCACAATCTTTCTCTCATTCTCAGCCGCTCGTCGACGGGTATCGATGCACCGCTCATTACGGTTGAGACCCACCTTGGCAACGGTTTGCCTTCTTTCTCGATAGTCGGACTGCCTGAAAAAGCCGTGCAGGAGAGCCGCGAACGGGTGCGGGCTGCGATCGTCAATGCCAATTTTGAATTTCCTGCACGACGTATCACGGTGAACCTGGCTCCGGCCGACCTGCCCAAGGAGGGTAGCCGTTTCGACCTGCCGATTGCGATCGGCATCCTTGCCGCGAGCGGCCAGATCGAGCCGCAGGCATTAGAGCAACACGAATTCATCGGCGAACTGGCGCTTTCCGGAGAGCTTCGCCCGGTCAGGGGTGCCTTGCCGGCCGCGCTCGCTGCGGCGCGGAGCGGGCACAGCCTGGTCCTGTCAGTCGTCAATGCTGACGAGTCCGCGTGCGTCAATGATCTCCGGATCCTCGCCTTCTCCAGTCTGCTGCAACTCAGCGAGCACTTCAACGGAACGCAGCCGGCGGCTCCATGGCGGCCTGAACCGGGAAGACTGGAGAAACCCTTACCGCTGCCTGACTTGCGCGACGTGATCGGCCAGGAGCAGGCGAAGCGGGCCCTGCTGATCGCTGCTGCAGGCAGTCACTCGCTGCTCATGAGTGGCCCGCCCGGCACCGGAAAGTCGATGCTGGCGAGCCGCCTGCCCGGCCTCCTGCCGGAACTCGACGAAGAGGAAGCCCTCGAAAGTGCCGCCGTGCGTTCTGTCGCCGGCCTTGAATTTGATATCGCCGGGTGGCGACGACCACCCTACAGGGCCCCGCATCACTCAGCCTCCCCGGCAGCCATAGTTGGTGGCGGTAGCATACCGGCGCCCGGCGAGGTTTCCCTGAGCCATCAGGGCATCCTCTTTCTCGATGAGCTGCCGGAATTCGACCGGCGCGTGCTCGAAGCGCTCAGGGAACCGCTCGAAAATGGCCATCTGACGATTTCCCGTGCGGGCAGGCAGGCGGAGTTTCCGGCACGCTTTCAACTCGTTGCCGCGATGAACCCCTGTCCTTGCGGTTATCACGGACACCCGACAAGGGCATGCCGCTGCAGTGCCGAGCAGATCGATCGTTATCGCAGCAGGATCTCGGGCCCCCTCATGGACCGCATCGATATCCAGATCGAGGTGCCTGCAGTACCATCACGGGAATTCGCCAGCCCCGATGGCAACCGGATCAGCAGCCGGCAACTGCGTGAAGAGGTGGCAAACGCCAGGCAACGGCAGTTACAGCGACAGCATGGACTCAACAGCAGGCTCGCTCCGAATGAACTCGAACACCATTGCCGGCTGGGCAGCGAGCAGCGGTATCTTGTTGTCCGGGCCATGGAGAAGCTCGCGCTCTCGCACAGGGCTTACCATCGCGTACTCAAGGTGGCACGCACCATTGCAGACCTTGCCGGCTCCGACCGGCTCGAGGACAGGCATCTGCTGGAAGCCCTGAACCTCAGAATTGGCCGATGAAGCTGCCGGTCATGCAACGCAGAGCCTTGCTTCCGGTGAATACAGCATTACATCTTGCCTGCCAGCGTTGAAAAGAGCTCGACCGGCCAGAGCTCCGCGGCTTGCCAAGGCTGTATACTGAATATCCAGCGGTATATCAGTAACTCTTCTGCGAGAGGACCATGAAAATCACTCAATTTCCCTGGCTTGCCCTGGGCATCGGCCTGCTGTTTGCGCTCATCATACTTCAGACCGAAGGCCACCTTCCCGACAGCACAGGAGGGCTGCCCCTGCTCATGCGCCTCTTTATGAGCGAATTCGCTTTTCTGCTCAATATCGCGGGACTGATTATCTCTGTCAGGGAAATTTTCAGGAATGGCCCGCTATTCCAGCTGGTCGCTGTTGCGGCGGGCTGCCTCCTGCTGGCGAGCTTTTTCTTCTATCTCGGAATTATGCTTTGGCCGCTACAGGGCTGATACTCCCGGCCATGCATGTTCAAGCCTCTCAGAATCGCCGGTTACAGACATCACGGGTTGCGATTCCTGCTGTCCAACGACCGGCTGAAAAAGGCGCGAAGATAACGTAAGATGAAACTTCGGCCAGCGACGGGATCCATCATTGACTGACGAGATACCTGAAATCAAGACCAGCGACGACGAGAAGGTCCTGCATCAGCAGTTTGTCCGCGCCGTCAGTTCGTTCGAGGGTATCATCCTGAGCCAGATCGAGATGAAGAACATCCTCGCTGCCCGGCTCAACCACAGCATACAGGCCGGCCTTATCATTCTGGGCCTCATTGCCATCTCGATTCTCATCCTTCTGCTGACACTCTCCACGCAGGTCAACAAGATCTCAAGCATCGTCAATGACATGAACACAAACTTCACGCTTGTTTCCAAGCAGATGCACCGCATACAGGGTCATATTGCCTCGATGGAAAAACGCGTTGCCCTGCTCGGTGAGATCGAGCAGCAGACAAGCCTGATGGACGAGGAAATGAGTCTGATCGTGCAAGACATGAAAAGCATGACAACCACTGTCAACGGCATCAGTACCAACGTCAAGGGTGTGCGCGACAATGTCAGTAACATCTCGGTATCCATGGACCGCATGGATTACGAGGTCAACCGCATGAGCTACGATATCGACAGGATGTCGAAGCCCGCACGGCGGCTGGACGACATGTTTCCCTTTCCCTAGAGAGCCATCATGCAAAGCGATTCAAAACGCGTCTGGATACAGGTCATCGCCCGGCTTGGCAGGGAGACCCAGTTTCACCTCGACGAGCGCTACCGCCATTTCAAGATCACGGATGGCATCATCGTCGTGGTCTCGATCTTTCTTGCTGTTCTCGCGATCTTCAACGTCTACTATGTCTGGGTCCTGTCACAAAACCTCAATGGCATCGTCAGCAACATGGACTCGATGCACCAGAACATGCAGGTGATCAAGGAAGACATGATCAACATCACCGATCGCGTCTCTTCGTTCGATCGCGACATGCAGCACATGGACAAGATTACAGAGAACATGGGGGCCCTCTCGATCTCGATGACAAGCGTCAGCGCCTCCATGGGAGGTATCAGCGGAAGCATGCAAACCATCGACCAGGATATGCACCTCTTGAGCCGCGGCATGTCCAATATTGACGGGCGCTTCGTAACCATGACGAATAATGTGAGCGTGATGCGGCATAACACCCGCAAGATAGCCGAACCGATGAGGCTGATGCCCTGATAACATCAGCATCACCGCGCCGGACCATGTCTGCTGCACCGGGAAATTCCGGTCACCATCGAAGTCCCGCCCCGCATTTCGCCTCATTGAGGCGCGCTTGAGATCAGCTGTTCAGTTTCTTCATGATCTTGTAGATTGCCGACGAATCAAGCTCGTCATCGCCCTGCCCTGCCAGTGCATTGAGCCACTGGGTTGCAAGCGCCGAACCGGGTAAGGAGAGTCCGAGCGCACTCGCGGCCTGCAGTACCATGTTCATATCTTTCTTGTGCAACACGGATTTGAAACCCGGGGTGTAATCCCCGTCGATCATTTTCTGCCCATGCAGCTCCATGATGCGGCTGCTGGCGAAACCGCCCATGAGCGCCTGCCTTACCCTGTTCTTGTCGACACCCATCGCATCGGCCATGCACCAGGCTTCAGCGACGCCGGCGATGGTCTGCGTGATCACGATCTGGTTGCAGGCCTTGGTGACCTGGCCGGCGCCGTTTTCGCCGATATGGACGATGTTCGAGCCCATCACCTCGAAGAGTGGAAGAATACGTTCGAAAATCTCGCGATCCCCCCCGACCATGATCGAAAGGGTCCCGCCCTCGGCGCCCATGGAGCCTCCTGAAACAGGAGCGTCGAGCATGTGAATTCCTTTCTCGCCGAGCCTCGCGGCAATCTCGCGTGTCGCCACGGGCGAGATCGTACTCATGTCGACAACGACCGAGTCAGGCCTGGCGCCATGGATAATCCCCTGCTCTCCGAGCACGACCTCTTCGACATCGGGTGTATCGGAAACGTTGACGAAGATGACATCGGAGTCTTCGGCAACTGCGGCAGGGGTCATGCAGATGTTGGCGCCCGCTTCCTCGAAGGGCGCAAGGCTGACCTGGCGGCGGGCGTAGACTGCCAGCCGGTGACCGGCATTGTGCAGGTGCAGCGCACAGGGGCGCCCCATGAGCCCCAGACCGATATATCCGACATGCATCTCTCAAATCCTCCGTTTGCTGGTTTTACTCTGCAGTCTACCCGAAAGCCGGCCGCGTCAATGCTATCCTCTGCTTTTTTCCGGAGACCGACAACAAATGACGCTCGACGACTTCATCGCCCGCCTGGGCACGAACGACAACCCGGCGTTTGAGGAGACACTGGCCATCATCGCGAGCAACTACGACTTCACACCGACAGGATTCACCAACGGCATCGGCGATGACCGTCTCTACAATGCTCCTGATGAGAATCAGGGTTCCTGCAAGCTCTTTGCTTTCGGGATGCTCAACGGTCTCGACGAGAAGCAGCTGCTTGCCTGCTTCGGAGAACATTACCGCAAGGTTCTGGCCGACCCTGGCGGCGCGGACCATGCCAATATCCGCATGTTCATGCGTCATGGATGGCGTGGAATCCGCCTCGAAGGCGAGCCGCTGAGGATGCGCTCCCGCTAAAGCACCATGTTATTATTGAAAAATTGCGTCTGCCCCTGCAGCGGGAGACAATTTGCATGAGGAGAACCAGTATGAGAACAGAATCCGGCCACACCTTCGTCACTTTTCTTGTGGCACTCCTGATCGGCGTCTTCGGAACACTTTTTATCATCAAGAGCCAGACACCCAACCTTCTCGTCAGGGAGATCGCAAGCCCATATGGCTTCGAGGAGACGCTCGAAAAACTCGAGGAGAATGCCAAGGCACTCGGCTGGAAGGTTCCAAAGAAGTGGAAGGCCAACTTCCAGGCCAACTTCAAGAAGATCGTCGGGACAGATATCGGCCCGATGCAGCTGCTGAAAATGTGTGAACCGGCAATTGCTGCAGACCTGCTGAAATCCGACGAAAACAAGTATCTCTCGGTCATGATGCCCTGCACTTTCGCGGTCTACGAAAAGTCGGACGGTAACACCTACATCGCGATGATGAATCTCGGTGTCGTTGGCAAGGCGATCGGTGGTGACGTGGTCATTGCCATGCAGAAAGCAATGCCGGATATGCTGAAAATGGTCGATTTCGATAATCCGCCAGCCAGGCCCGCTCCGCCCCCCGCCCCGGCAGAACCCGCGGCCACGCCCCCGGGCAGCAACTGACAACGCATTCGCTGGTGCCGCTCAGCTTGCCGGCATCAGCGAATAATCACCCGGGTCCAGCCCGGGTGGATGAAATTCCGGTTGAGCCAGCGGGCATCCTCGATGAATGTCCGAACACATCCGTGGCTGGCATGGTAGCCCGGAACTTCGTAAGAGCCATGGATAGCGTATCCGCCGTCATAGAACATGCACCAGGGCATCTTTGCACCACCCTTGCCGATCGGAAACTTCTTTGACTTGCACTTGCCGGTCCCTGTCCTGTAGATCATGAAATCCCCGGTCAGCGTTGGACAGGGTTGCTTCACATCGGCACAGTACTCCTTGCCACCTGAAATCGGTCCCCACTTGAGGAGCTCACCCTCTGCGCTGTAGGCGCCCCAGGCGAGTTCATCCAGATCGATCATGATCCTGTTGCTGTAACCCGGCTCGATAGCGGGAGCAAACGGCGCCAGCGCCTCCGGACTCACGAAATCGATATCCTCGGGAACGGCAATGCGCATTCCCGGGCGCAGGCGGATGTTCATGCGGTTCAACCGCATGAGGGTATCCCTGTGTTTGGCGAAGGGAAAGAGTGATTCCCAGCTATCCCCTGGCTCGACTGTCAGGCAATAGTAGCCCGGGACCTCACAAAAGCGCTCACCATAAAGTTCGGCGGCAAGAAGCCCCTGAACTGTAAAAAACAGAAGCGTCGCCGCCAGCATGAGGCGGAAGTGCTGCATGGACGAATTTCCCGAAACCCCTTTCATCTGATCATCTTAGCGAATCCGGATCGCCTGCGCACAAATCACCCGGGGTACTGATGACATCCCGCCCGCGCAGCCGAATAGCAAAATTCTCCATTCTTTGCATGGCTTTCTCAGGCCCTTCCCGGGCGAAAATAGAGTATTGAAACTTGATCTGTCATGACCACGAGCGGGAGGTTCGAGAGTGAAAAAGTGGGAGTGCATCGTTTGCGGCTTCATCTATGACGAGGCAGCAGGCCTGCCCGAAGAGGGTATCGCGCCCGGCACGAGATGGGACGATATACCCGATGACTGGGAATGCCCCGAGTGTGGTGTTGGCAAGGACGACTTTGAGATGGTCGAGATATAAGCCATCGACTGCCGGAGACCGCACGCAAAAAGCCCGGCATCTGCCGGGCTTTTTCATTTTTTCCTGTTGACCGCGTTCAGCCGAAGAGAATCACTGATAAAAAGCTCAGCCAGGCAAAGATAATCAGCAGGATGGTCAGGGTCAACGGCAGGTTTTCATGACTAAACATGGTTTCTCTCCAGTTACTTTTTCGATTCGTCGTCGGACGCTTCGGATCTGTCCGATCGCGGGATCATGGGGTCGTCGTCATCCATGAGGATACGGTGTGCAGGGCCCTCGAGATCCTCGTACTGACCACTCTTGATGGTCCACATAAAAAAGGCGACCGCAACGATCATCAGGATGACCGCCAGCGGAATCAGCAAATAGAGTATGGTCATAATCAGTTTCCGGTGGTCTGGCGCAGGCGCAGGGCATTGGCAACCACGACCAGAGAGCTGGCGGACATGCCGAGTGCGGCCATCCAGGGAGCAACAAATCCTGCCGCGGCAAGCGGCAGGGCCGCCATATTATACATCAGTGCCCACGCGAGGTTCTGGCGAATGATGCGCATCGTGCGGCGTGACATGCGAACGCCGCCAAGCAGGTTCTCGACACGGTCCGACAGCATGACGAAGTCGGCGCTTGCATGGGCCAGCTCGGTGCCGCTCCCCATCGCGACGGAAACATTTGATCCGGCCAGCACCGGGGCGTCATTCACACCATCGCCGACCATGGCCACGATTTCTCCATGCTCCTGCAGGTCACGCACGTAGGCAAGCTTGCTCTCCGGCGACGCACCGGCGATCCGGTGGTTGATTGCGAGCCTGTCAGCAATTGTGTCGACCGGCTTCGCAGCATCGCCCGACAGGAGGTGCGGCTCGATCGAGAGATCCCGGAGGCCGGTGATCACGTCTGGCGCATTCTTGCGCAACTCGTCACCCAGTTCGAAACGGGCGAGAATGCCATCGGCATCGCCGAGATAGACCTGGCTGTTGATCGAGTCGCCGGAGGGCGCCTCGACGCCCGAGAGCGCGGCGACGAATCCGGGCGCGCCGATACGGTAGTAACGGCCCTCGACATGGCCCTCGATGCCCTGCCCGGGCGTTGACTGGACATGGTTGGCAACAAGGCCGCTGCCATGGCTGGTAATCACTCGCGCAACCGGGTGCTCCGACTGCGCCTCGAGTGCCGCCGCAATCGCCAGCAACTCCTCCTCGCCACGTTCTGCCATCGGGACGCTCTCGAGCAGCTGAAGCCTGCCGCGCGTCAGCGTGCCTGTCTTGTCAAAGACCATCTGCGTCACTTTAGCCATGGTCTCGATGGCATGCCCGCGTGTCACCAGCAGGCCCATCTTCGTCAAGGTGCCGGTTGCTGCTGTTAT
>JARFQQ010000158.1 GCA_029287695.1 Gammaproteobacteria bacterium
CGGAAGCTCGTCGAACGCATGACTGACGGCTGGCCACAGACGTGCCAGCAGACTCTGGGCAGAAGGTTTTGGTGTTTCGCTGCTTGCCGTGATCCTTGCACTGCCGAACATCCGGAGGCGTTTGCGCGCCCGCGTGGCAGCGACGTAGAGCAGCCTGAGGTCCTCGTGTTGCTGTTTTGTACTTTCCAGTAACCGGATATAGTTCTGAATGGCTTCCCTGTCGGCGCCTGTTTCCCGTATCGGTGCCATGACAAGTTGCTCGTTGCCGTCCTCATCCGGGAAATAGGACCAGTTGAGCAGTTGCTCATTGTCATTTCTCGGCGTCCTGCCCAGTCCCGGCAGAATGACGGTGTCGAATTCGAGTCCTTTCGACTTGTGCATGGTCATGACCTGTACCCGCCCGCCTGACTCCGGGCCGGGTGGGGCGAAGAGCTTTTCGAGGGCCTCGTCCAGTGCAGCAAAATCCTCGAGATCGGCACCGCTTTCCTGTGCCGAAAGGGTCTCGAGGAAGCGTTCTGCCGCCTCGAGTTCCACCGCCTCCTCGAGCAGCGCCGGCCCCCCGAGCGCCAGCCAGGTGCTCCGGACGAGTTTTGCGAGTGGCTGGCGGCGCGCCTCCTGAAGATGGTCCCGCATCAGACTTGCGATGCGCGCAAGACGTGAGCGCCCCTCTTCCGAGAGTCCTGCGATATGTTCCGGTGCCGCGAGTGGTACCCGCAGGGGCTGGTCACCGGCAGCCCTGGCGATTGCGAGCAGATCGGCATTGTCGAGTCCACACCAGGGTGCGCGCAGCAGGCTGAGCCAGGCAATGCGGTCGGCCGGGTGCAGCAATGCGCGTGTCAAGGCCGTCAGGTCGCGTACCACCTGGTGGTGCGCCAGACTCTCGATATCGACGGCCTGGTAGGGAATGCCGGCCTTGCGCAATGCCGGCAGGATTTCAGCGAGATGCGTCTTTGCGCGGACGAGGATCGCGATATTCTCATCCGGGTACTCCGAGAGTGTCTGCCGGACAAGCGCGCAAACCGCAGCAGCCTCTGCATCCCGATCGTCATTGAAGAGGGGATGAAGCTGGATGTCGTCCGATGCCTGCTGCGGGTGATGTGCGACAGAGGGTGCATAGGTCACGGCTCCTGAAACCGGTTGCTCCTGCTGCGGGAAAGTCGCGGCAAAGGTCCGGTTGACCCAGTCGATCAGGGTGGCGCTGGAGCGGAAGTTGACAGAGAGGTCGAGTGGCTCCAGGTGGATATCTCCGATGCCATGTTGCCTGGCCTGCAGGTAAAGCCCGACATCTGCTTCGCGAAAACGGTAGATCGATTGCATCGGATCCCCGACACAGAAGAGCGTCCTGCCATCGCCCGGCTCCCAGCCGGCCGTCAACTTGCGCAGCAGCCTGTATTGCCCGTGACTCGTATCCTGGAATTCGTCAACCAGCAGGTGCTGGATGCGGTAGTCCATCATGAGTGCAAGATCCGTCGGGTCATCCTCTTCACCGAGAGCCTGCAGAGCGCGCAGCATGACTTCGGCATGATCAACCTCGCCGCGCTCGGCGAAGACAAGTTGCAGTTCCAGGATCGCATGCACGAGAACCTCTGAAAGGCTCTCGAGCCGTCTCCACTGCTCTTCGCTGTAGCGCGGTTCAGGCAGAAGCCGCACCGCATCGAGTTTCGCCACGACTGCTTCCTCTGTCTCGAGGTCGGCGAGCAGGGCCTGCATCTCTGCTTTCTCTTCCTTCTGTTCTGGCGGGAATCCCTCCTTGACAGTGATGCGTTTGCGAAGGTTGGGACCCTTGCCGGTCAGTACCAGGCTTGCGAGACCTTGCCAGGCTGCAAGATCGTCAGGATCGACTGTCGGCATCAGGCTGCGCTCGAGCCAGGCTGAGAGAGGGATCGGGAGGTCCTTCCCGGCCTGGTTTGCTGCTGCGAAGCGTGCCAGCCGGGCCATGCGTTCCAGTAACCCCGAAGGCATGAGGGATGTCAGGGCTTCTAGCTCGCTGCTGACCAGCATACGCAATCCATCCTGCAGCGATGCACGCATTTCGTGACTGTCACGCTGCATGAGCAGGCGTAGCCACTGGTCGCGGTTTTGAAGCATACCGGCAAGCAGGCGTTCGAGCTGGCCGATGTTGTTGTCGAGGTCCGCCAGCAACACGCCGAGAGCCTGCCCGGTCTTGCCATTGCCGAGTTGCTGCAGGGTGCGTCGTGCCGCAGTGCGGTAGAGATGGTCTGATGCGTCGCTGATTTGCGGCTGGCCGCCGAAACTCGACAGGACCGGCATGCGCCTGCTGAGTCCAGCACAGAGACTGTCGATGGTCTGCACGCGCAGCCGGTTCGGGTTTGCAAGCAGATTCCACTGCAGCTTCCGGTCATGATCGAGCACCTTGCGCCCGAGCTGCCAGAGCGTCTTTTCGTAATCCTTCCCGGGAGCATCACCGGTAGCGGAGACGAGGGCCTCGATAATCCTGTTGCGCATGTCACCGGCAGCCTTGCGCGTGAAGGTAATGGCGACGATTTCTTCGGGGGATTCGACCCTGCAAAGCAGGGCAAGAAAGCGTTGCGTCAGCAGCGACGTCTTGCCCGAGCCTGCCGGCGCCTGCACGATGAAGGAACGCTCCGTGTCGAGCGCCCCGGCACGCTGGCCGGCATCTGCGATCTCAGCTGTCATCCTGTTCCTCCATCGCCAATGCATGCCTTGATTCGTCAATACGGCAGAGGGGCTGCAAACCGCAGTAGGTGCAACTTCTCGATGGATCG
>JARFQQ010000170.1 GCA_029287695.1 Gammaproteobacteria bacterium
GTGGCGGCGCATCCCGATGGCGGTTTTATGGTCTATTTTGGCACTGGCAGCCTGTTGAGTGACGAGGATGCAGCCAACATGGACAGGCAGAGCATTTATGCTGTTCATGACTATCCGGGCAGATCCCGGACGGTCGTCGAAGCCGACTTGCAGCCGTCGGCGGATCTTCAGCTCGATGAGGTTCTCGCGCACGGCAAGCGTCTGCGCACCGGCGGCAGTCATACACCAACGGCTGTGGCAAGGGGGTGGAAAGTCGACTTGCCTGAAGCAGGCGAACGCTTGCTGAAGAGGCCTCTCCTCAGGAGCGGGCGCCTGCAGTTTATCTCCACCCATGGTCAGATCATCAATGGTCGCCAGGTGCCTGCCAGCTGGTACATGGAACTCGACTGGCTCGGCGGTGGCAGTTCAGGCCGTGTCATCTCCGATTTCAACGGAGATGGCATGCTGACCGATAAGGACATGGTCAGCCACGAGGGGTTGATGGTTCCTGCTGTCGGTGAATATCTCGGCGCCGGTCTCTTTTCGCGTATGCGCCTCGCACACACCGCCTCGGGATCCGATGTCGCCTTTATCAACGGTCTCGAGTTCGGCCGCAGGGATCTTGCCTTGCAGGGTCAGGAACACTTCGATGTCGATACTGATGATGCCCTTGAGGATGGTCTCGGAGGGAAAACCGGTCAACATACACATGAATACGACAGCAGCACTCCGGTGGCCAGGGAGATTGGCTACTACGATCCCGGGCTTGGCGCGAAAGGACACAGCAGACTCGATCTCTCTGTCACGGCGCATCTTGGAGATGATGAACTCTTCATCCTGACACTGGCGAATGCAGACCTATCACCGGGTGCAGTCATCACTCTCGAGATCGATGGCGTAGAGCGACAGTGGGATGTCCTCGACTATCAGAAACTCGTGCAGGAAAGGCTGCAAAGCTATAACGGAACGGATAGCCTGCTCGATCATTTCCTCGATCCCCGGGGCTACCCTCTCGTCTTTGCAAAGCCGGGCGCCTCCCCCTCCCGTGCCGTACTCGATAATCTCAGGATCACACTCAGGCAGGATGCATGGTCGACGGGAGCGCTGCTCGGTACCAGGCCGGAATGCGTCAGCGCCGATCCCCATGCGGCTACACCTCACCGCTGGCGCGGTGGGGCCCTGACACTGCATGCCATCAAGGGAGAGAGCCTCAAGTCAGAAAGCTGGCTTGACGGGGAAAAAGCCTGGGTCGTGCAGCATCCGCCGGATCTCGCCAGTAACGCGGAAGGCTTTGGTGGCGTGCATGCCAATCCCGGCAGCCCGGAGGGCTTTCTTTACGAATCGACACTCTTCTGGCACTACCCGGGGGATCTCTGCTACGGCGAGCCCGGCTGGGCCCCGGCCGTCCTGGATACAACAGGTGCTGTCACCGAGGCCGTGATCTTCTCGATGCTGTCCGACGGCAATGATGTTTCCGATATCGACACAATCATGCAAGTGATCGCTGAAATCGGCGCGCTGACCTGCGATCAGGGCAGGGGGTTTCTCTGCACCGGCGATCCGGCCTATCTCGATGGCAGGGAATTGCTCGACGCCTATCTTGATTTCCGGGAGATCGAGGATGCAGCCTTGCTGCACGAGGGTATTCTGGCGATAGCAGAAACTCCCGAACCGGATATGGAAGAGAGTAACGATCTTGCGCGGGTCATCGCGCCCAAGGCGCCTCCCGTGATCGAAAATCTCGACACACATCGTTCCTGGACCGATGTCGAGTTCTGAGGGGACGGGCAGATGCAGCCAGGAAAAGAGACGACCGGATTTTCACTCATCGAGCTGATGATGGTCCTTGCAATCGTCGCGATTCTTGCCAGCCTGGGCTTGCCGCGCTTCTTCGGTTTTATCCAGGAATCGCGGCGATCGGATGCCGCCATGAGCCTGCTGGAACTTGCGGCAGCGATGGAGCGTTTCTATTCGCACAGAAGGAGTTTCAGCGGAGCAACAACCGTTTCGCTGCTTGGCAGGGCTGTCAGTGAAGATGGTCACTATGTGCTGGAGATGTCTGTGGCAGATGACGGGCAGGCCTGGAGCGCAGCAGCCACGCCGGTCAGGAGCGGGTCGCAGGCGGATGATGCCTGCTACCGCTACTTGCTCGATTCCACCGGGAGGAAGCGGAACGAGGACAAAGAAGGGGGCGAAATCGCTGCGTCTTCCTGCTGGCCGAAATAGATTTTAACAAGGTAAATCAATGACCTGTGAGATTATCCCGGGTGCAGTGCTAATCTCCATTCCTCATCTCTGCAAAGGGCGGTTGCCCACGCAGCCCCTGTAGCGAAGTAACTGCGATTTTCACTTCACTTTCCCTGAAAAATCAGTACAATGCCCGGTTTACTCGCAGACGCGGGTCCAGCATCAACTTTTTTCAGGGTAAAACATGGTTACCATTCGACTTTCCAGAACCGGCGCCAAGAAAAAGCCGTTCTATCATGTTGTCGTGACCGACAGCCGCAACGCACGCGACGGTCACTATATCGAGCGTGTCGGTTTTTTTAACCCGATGGCAAAGGGTGGTGAAGAGCGCCTGCGTATTGCGCTTGACCGCATCGACCACTGGGTCAGCCAGGGAGCCCAGACCTCGGAACGCGTTGGCGACCTGCTGAAAGGTTACCGCAAAGAGGCTGCTGCTTCCTGAACAGCGAAACGCGATGTCCCTGGAGACCGGGCCTGAACAGCGGATCGTAGTTCTCGGCCGACTATCCGGCCTCTATGGCGTTCAGGGCTGGCTCAAGGTCCATTCGGACACGGAGCCAAGAGAGGGAATCACCAGTTACCCCCGATGGTGGGTGAAGCAGCAGGGTCGCTGGAAAAGCATGCGCGTCGAGCAGGGGCGCCGTCACGGCAAGGGTGTGGTGGTCAAGCTTGAAGGCATCGATGACCGTGATGCCGCGGCAAAATTGCTCAATGCCGAGGTTGCAGTCGACAGGGATACTCTCCCCGAGACTGAACCCGGAGAATATTACTGGACAGACCTCGAGGGATTGAGTGTCGTCTGTCTCGACGGAACCGAACTTGGCCGGATCGATCATCTTATCGAGACCGGCGCCAACGATGTACTGGTGGTCCAGGGCGACAGGCAACGCCTGATTCCCTATATCCCGGAGCAGGTCATCCGGGAGATTGATCTCGAACGGCGATTGATGGTCGTCGACTGGGATCCGGAGTTCTGATGTTGCGATTCGATATCGTGACGCTGTTCCCCGGCATGTTCGATGCACTTCGCGAGGGCATCACCGGGCGGGCGCTGGACAAGGGGCTGATCGAGTTCCACTCCTGGAACCCGCGCGATTACACCAGGGATGTGCATCGCACTGTCGATGATCGGCCATATGGCGGCGGCCCCGGCATGGTGATGAAAGTCGAGCCGCTGCGGGATGCGATCAGAGCCGCACGCAAAGAGGCGCCGGGCAGCAAGGTTGTATACCTCAGCCCGCAAGGCCGGGTTTTAACGCAGCAGGCTGTTTCGCAAATGAGCCGTTTGTCAGGCCTGGTTCTTGTCGCCGGCCGGTACGAAGGTGTCGACGAGCGGCTCCTGCAGAGCGAGATCGACGAAGAGTGGTCGATCGGGGATTATGTTCTGTCGGGCGGCGAACTGCCCGCGATGATCATGGTTGATGCGATCACGCGATTGTTGCCGGGAGCACTCGGTCATGCGCTCTCGGCGGAACAGGACTCGCATGCCGATGGTCTTCTGGATTGTCCGCACTACACGCGGCCGGAAGAGATCGACGGCATGCAGATACCGGATGTATTGCGCAGTGGCAATCACGAGTTGATTCGCCGCTGGCGGTTACAGCAGTCACTGGGACGGACCTGGCAGAGACGCCCTGACTTGCTGCAAGAACGGCAGTTAAGTGCCGAAGAAACTGAATTGTTAGAAGCATACATTGCTGCCCTTGAGCAGCAGACCAATGAGGAACGATGAAATGAGCAACATCATTGAACAACTTGAAGCGGAACAGATGGGACGCGATATCCCTGACTTCGGTCCGGGTGATACCGTCGTGGTGCAGGTCAAGGTCAAAGAGGGCGAGCGCGAGCGTCTGCAGGCTTTCGAAGGTGTTGTCATCGCCAAGCGAAACCGTGGCCTGAACTCTGCGTTCACCGTTCGCAAGATTTCCCATGGCGAGGGTGTCGAGCGTGTCTTCCAGACCTACAGCCCCAGCGTTGCGGAAATCCAGGTCAAGCGTCGTGGCGACGTGCGTCGTGCGAAGCTCTATTACCTGCGCGAGCGTTCAGGTAAATCGGCACGTATCAAGGAAAAGGTCTGAGCAGTTTTTCCTGTATGTGAAAACCGCGGCAGTCGCCGCGGTTTTTTTATGTGTGGGTGTCTGTTGATTTCTCTTTCCTGACGACCTCGCCCTCGATGACGGATGGATCTGCCGGAGGGGCCTTTTGTCCGCCGTTTTTTTTCCAGGATGCGAACATCAGCATCAGCAATCCCAGAACCAGCTCATCGAGGAATGGAATCGGGTCCGGGATCAGCAGGTTGACGAGGAAGAGTGCGGCAGTCACGAGGAACAGCTGTCTGAATTTCAGGCCATCTGCGAAGCGCAGGACGGCCGCAATCAAGGGTGTTTTCGACAGCGCCATCAGTTAAGCTCAAACGTCTCCATAAGCTTGAAAACTATACCATGCCGTCAATCAGTCTGTTCTGGCACGACTACGAAACCTGGGGTGTCGATCCGCGCTATGACCGGCCATCGCAGTTTGCAGGGATCAGGACCGATCTCGAACTCAATGTCATCGACGAACCGGTCATGCTTTACTGCAAGCCCCCGAGGGACTACCTTCCGAACCCGATGTCCGCGCTCGTAACGCGCATGACACCCCTGCAGATCGATGGGCGGGGAGTCTGCGAGGCCGATTTTTTTGCCGCGATACACGAGCAGCTCGCAAAGCCCGGAACCTGTGGTGTTGGCTATAACAGTATCCGGTTCGATGACGAGGTGACCCGTTTCGGTTTCTATCGCAATTTCTTCGATCCCTACGCCCGCGAGTGGCAAAACGGTAACAGCCGCTGGGATATTCTCGACCTGCTGCGTCTGACCCACGCCCTGCGTCCCGAGGGTATCCACTGGCCCGAGAGGGAGGGGCAGCCGGGTGTCGCGAGTTTTCGCCTCGACCAGCTCACGGTGGCTAACGGTATCGCCCACGAGGACGCACACGATGCCCTGGCCGATGTGCATGCCACCATCGCTATCGCACGACTCGTCAGGGAGAAGCAGCCGCGGCTCTTCGACTACTATTTCAATCTGCGCATCAAGCGCAATGTGCAACAGCAAATCGACCTGCACAACCACGAGATTCTGCTGCATGCCAGCGGCATGTATCCGGCCGAACTCGGCTCCATCGCTCCCGTCCTCCCGCTCGTCAGGCATCCGACCAACAGCAACGGCATTATTGTCTACGACCTGCGTCATGATCCGGCCAGGCTGCTGGAACAGGATAGCGAGACCATCCGCAGGCTGCTCTACACGAAGCGCGATGAGTTGCCGGAGGGGGAGGAGCGTCCGCCGCTGAAGACCCTGCATATCAACAAGTCGCCCGCGGTTGCTCCCGTTGCAACCCTGACGGCGGAGGCTGCCAGGCGCTGGCAGATCGACTTGCAGCAGGCCGAAGCGTTCAGGCAGCGCTTGCTGTCAGAGACGGGACTTGCTTCCAGGCTCGAGGAGGTCTTCAGTGAAACACACGGGCTGGAAAGCCCCCGGGATGCGGACATGGCGCTTTATGGCGGCTTTCTGCAGGATGCGGATCGCAAGCTCTGCGAGCGTGTCAGGAACAGCAAGCCCGATGACCTCGCTGCATGGCAACCCTCCTTCAGGGATGAACGTCTCAAGACGCTCTTTTTCCGCTACCGGGCCAGAAACTGGCCGGAAAGCCTGACGCCACATGAGCAGGATCAGTGGGCAGCGTTTTGCCGTGAGCGACTGGAACGGGGTGTGGACGGTACCGGTCTCTCGGTTGAGCATTACGCAGACGAGATTGCCGCCTTGCGAAACGAGGGAGACCTCACGCCGGAAGAAGAGAAAATTCTTGAAGAGATGGAGAAGTGGCCGGAGATTATCCGGCCCTGAGTCAATCGCCTAGTCCTTGAGCCACTCGTTCAGGGCATCGACGATCTGCTGCGCCTGGTCCCTGCTCGAAATGTTGAATTTCGACTTCTGCTGGTACTGGCCGTTGCGCTTCTGGTAACGACGAATCGTATACTTGTCGCCGCTATATTCCTCCTTGCTGCGATTCCAGTCCTGGTAACGAAACAGGATTGTTGTCCAGGCGCCTTTCGACAAGACGCGCTTGTCGAGTTCCTTGATGACTTCGATGCCATCCTCTTCCCAGGTAACAGTCAATTCCTCAGGTGATGCGGCCATTATTCGTCCACTTCGCAGGTTTAAAGGTGCCCAATTCTGATTGAAAGCCGCTGAATGTCAAGCGTCGTCGTCGATCGCACGAATGCCGACGTTGAAGGCAATCGAGAGCCGCATGGCGTGGCTGCGGTTCTCTCCGACTTCGTGTGGCAATGCCGGCGAGAAGAGAAACAGGTCACCCGCGGCGGGGGTGAAGGAGATCTTTTTTCCGGCAGAGTGGAAAATGATGTCACCGGAATGGTTCGGAACCTCGATGTAATAGACGCCGGAGAGGAGTTCATCGTCGTCATTGTGGGTGTGCAGCGTCGTCCTGTCACCGGCATGCATTTCATTGAACCAGAATGCCATCCCGGGCTCTTCATTGTCCGGCCCCAGCACTTTGCGGCAGTTTTCCAGGATCCAGTCCAGCAGAGGCTCGATTTCCGGAAACTCTGCCCGGGGTGGATAGATGTTTTCATAACGCCCGTGAAAGAGATGCGTCTTGCGTGTTTCGGGATGTTCCCGGAGCCTTTCATAGGCGCGCATGATCCTGCTGTTGAGGCGCTTGTGTTCGTCGAGATGGACGTGGTGGATATCGAGTTTTTCTCCAGGCGAGGCAGTGCCCAAGGCTGAACTCCCTTAACGCGAATCTGTCATACTGGAGTGTAAATGGACAACCAATCTGGAACAACATGAGAGCGATCCTGACTATCGTGCTGCTGCTGGTGACGAGCCTTGCGACTGCAGAAACCTTCAACTACACGATCAAGTTCAAGGGAGCCCTGTCGGCGTTCAGCTGGGCAAGTCTTGCAGATGGCAGCATCGAGACACGCAAGCTTGATGCCTGTTACGGGCGTGGCAGCTGTCTCAACACCAGGGTTCGGATGTCCTCGGAAAATCACAAGCTGCTCGAGACGCTCTATCCGACCCGTTTTTTCTACCAGAGTTTCCTGCGTGAGAATCCCGCACAGACAATCGCTTTCGAGAAGCGTGAAAAGAAAAACGATTCCGAGTACCAGCCCTACGGCTACCGCCACAAGCTCGTAACCATTTCGAAAGACGGCAGCAAGGCAAGCTATCTCGAGCTCTGGTCGAGCGGGGAGTCCCTGTCGTCAGCCGAGGCGAAGCTTGTTTCGACGGATCACAACGGCGGGCAGCCGCCGGCCGTGCGCAAGCGCAAGACTTCAGCGGTTGAAAAAAACGCCCTCGATCGCTGGGCAATGATCCACACGGCGCGCTTCCTGCCATTGAGGCAGGGCTACTCGGAGCGCTTCCCTGGCACTAATGGAAAGGACAGGATGAGCTACCAGGTCAAACTGGCAGGAAGTGAGACGATCCAGGTGCGCGGCGAAAACCGTGATGCCTGGAAAATCTCGATTGTCGAGACCAAGAACGGCAAACGACAGCCAACCCTCTACCTCTGGATCTCTCAGGATGAGAAACGTATTCCCCTGCGGGTCGAGATGGAAGAGTCGATCGGCAAGGTCCGGTTCTATCTCAAGTAGACCGGGGTAGCGCCTTTTCTCAGGCCTGGACCAGCCGCACGTTCTGCGCTACGAGACCATCCTCTTCCTGCGGACTCTCCTGCAGGTAGAACTCAAGCACAGTGTCACCCTGAACCAGGTCGTCTTCGGTGACATCACTGGCGACCTCGTTGATGTGGCAAAAGACGCTCTTCCAGGGAGACTCCTTCAGTCGCGCATTGGTGATCCAGCTGTTGTCATCGATGCGATCGAGAAAACCCAGAAAGCCGTAACCCTTGTCAGGGAACCACTTGGCACAGATGCCGCGCACGCAGGAGCCGGTACGACCCCACTGGTTCTTCGGCTCATAGGCGATTGGGACCAGGTTGGGAATGAGGAAGCCGGAATGGAACTGGTCGACCTGCCGCTGTAGCTGGCGGGAGACGTTATCAAAGCCCATGAGTTCAACACGGCAACCGCGATTCTGCAGGGCGGTCACCAGGGGCTGGAAGTCTCCGTCGCCTGTCACGAGGAGGATCTCGTCGAGATGCTCTGCCTGCGTTAATGCATCAACGGCGATATCCAGATCAGCATTGGCCTTGATAGTTGTCTGGCCATCATCGTTTGTGAAACGCCGGACGTTCTTGAGATTGACCTTCCAGCCGAACTGGCGTGCCTGCTGCTGGTAGAGAAAGGATTTTTTGGCGTACTCGGGATCCTGGGTTGCCCGCTCCTGGTCGAAGGCGACATAGGTATTCAAGCGGATCAGCCGCCGGTCGTTGCGACCTGCAAAGGTTCTGAGGACATCGTAGCGAAGGTGGTAACCACCGTTGTAGCGCACATTTTCTGCATCGACAAAAACACCGACTTTCAGCGTCATTCTTATAGTCTCCATCTAATGCCCGCGAGCCTGGGCAGTGCGGGCTGGCATAATTTATAAAAACATAAAATAGCGGAGCAACTCTGTGCGGCTCCGGGCCGTCTCATTTTACAGAATCTAACCTCTGCCGCACCCGGCAGACGGACAGGAGCGCGGATTATTTACCCCTGACAAGGAACTGTTTAAGGCGCAGCTTGTGTGCGTCACCGATGTAGTCCATCTGGGCGAGGAAGAGTTCGGCTGTCGAGAGCGCATCCGTCAGCGCATTGTGGGCCGGGTAGCGGGGCAGGCCATAGCGGTCGCGCAGGTTGAACAAGCGCAACTCGTGTGGACTGAAGTGCATGTTTCGCCGGTCGAACCACTGCCTGGCGAGTTCGAGAGTATCGATCATCGGAAAGATCGGGGCGAAGCCCCATAGCTCCTTGCAGGCTTTCTGGAGGAAGGTGCGCTCGATATCGGCATGGTGGGCGAGAATCACCTTGCCCTTCAGATAGTCCAGCATCTCGGTCATGATCGCGCTGAGCGGCTTGCCGGCATCGGCGGCCATATCGTCGGTGATGCGGTGAATCACGGCACTGGCTTCGGGTATGGCCTGCTGCGCTTCCAGGTAGATATGCGTCGCGCCGGCGAGCCGGATAGCACCGTGCTGCAGCTCGACATAGCCGATGCTGAGGATGTCGTCCTTTTGTGTGTCGAGCCCCGTGGTTTCGAAGTCCATGGAGACGATGACAGTATCGAGGATTCCCTGCCGGTCATCAGGAAAGGGATGGGCGAGGTAATCACGCACCGGTCCTTCCGGCGCTTTCCCGAGCAGCTGCTGACGACGCTTCTCTGCAGAGAGGAAACGACCAAACATCAGGCCAGGCGTCCGGCCTGGTAGCGCGAGCCAAGCGTTTCCTGCATGGTGCTGATGACACGGAATGCATCCTTCAGGTGTTCGCGTTCCAGCTTCGAGAGATTCTCGGGTGGCATGAAGTTGTCGGCTTTCTCGCCATTACGGATTTGCGTTGCCTGGTGCCGGATGCGCAGGGTGCCGATGAATTCGAAAGCATCGAGCAGGTTTGCCGACCCCTCGCTGCTGAGCGAGGGGGTTTCGCCGGCATGAACCAGCCGGTCGATGGTCCTGATTTGCGGGATGCCCTCTGCGAGCGAATAGATGCGTGCCAGGTCGATAATCGGCACGATGCCGGTGTGCTTCAGGTCGAGTGTGTTGTTGTGCTCGCCGTCGTGCACGAGTACGAAATCGCGGAAGAAACCGAGCGGCGGGCGGTGCTTGAGGGCGTTACCTGTCATGAACGCGAGAAAGATGCCGTTTTCCTGGGTCTGCTTGAGCATCTTTTTGCGAATGCTCTCGAGCAGTTCCGCCTCGCCGTAAACCATGCGCAGGTCGAAAAAGACACTCGAGAGCATGAGTGCCATCGGCTCCGGTGTCTTGATCCACTTGTTGAAATAGCCCTCCCAGACTTTCTGTGTCTGGCGCCATTCGGGATTGGTTGCCATGACATTGCCCGGGCAGTAGATGTAGCCGCAGGCATTGAGACCATCGCAGACATAGCGGGCGAGTGCCTCGAAGTACTCGTCGTCTTCGGGTTTCATGTCATTCGAGATGATCAGGCCGTTGTCCTGGTCAGAGTGCGACGACTGCTCCATGCGCGCCTGTGAACCGCCCGCGACCCAGGCGTAGGGAACAGGCGGCGGGCCGAGCCTCTCTTCTGCCAGTTGCAGCAGCCGCAAGGTGAAGGCATCAGTGACCGCGGTGACGGCATTGCCAACATGCTGGGCGGTACCGCCGGCATTCACGAGGCACAGCTGCAACTCTGGCAACTTGCGACTGGCCTCGATGAGTTCATCGAGATTGCGGGCCTTGCGCACGCGGCCTGCGAGATAGACAGCACTCGTGCTTTCCTGGCGAACCAGGTCAGAGACTGTCAGCATGCCCTTGAGGTCACCATCCTCGATGACCGGCAGGTGATGGAAGCCCGCCTGCGTCATGGTCATGAGTGCATCGAATGCCGAGACATTGCCATCAATATGACTGATGCTGGATGACATGATATCGCTCACAGGCTGTCCGCCATCGAGACCTGCTGCAACACAGCGGGTGCGGAAGTCCTTGTCTGTGAGAATACCGCTCAGTGAACCTTCACTGGTGACGAGCAGCGACGAAACACGTTCCTCGGTCATTTTTACGGCGGCTTCGCGTATCGTGTGCTCCTGTTCGATGCAGACCGGCCGACGCTCGATGATGTCGCTGACTTTGGTCGACATCATTGTGGAAGTACCGAGAGTGTCACCAGAGATCCTCGAGAGGGCCTGCTTGAGTCGCTTGCCATCCCTGTTCTCAAAGAAATTGTGGAACTCCGCGGATTCCTGGCGCAAGTTCTCGATGAGGCTGCAGGGGAGGGAATAGAGCAGAGTATCCTCCATCGCTTCGCCCTGATGAGCCTTGCTGTCTGTCACGATACAGTGCTGGCTGTGAAGATCTCCTTCGCTGAGCTTGCCGATGAGTTTCTTGCGCTTGTCGTACAGTGAGATAGCTCCCTGCCGAACGATGTAAAGCGCGCTCAGGTCGCCGTCGGCCGGCGGAAAGTCGCGGCCACGCCGCAGATAGCGGATTGTGATTTCCGGGATCAGCTTGTTCAGCGTCTCCTCGGAGAGATGATCAAATGGCGGATGTTCGGCAAGAAAATCACGAATCTCGAGCAGTTCTACTTCCACGTTAGTCTTCCGGTGGTCTGGGTTAAGAGTCTGGCTTGTTGTTTTATCCTGTTTCACCCGGTGCCTTGCTGGAGCAGGGGGCAGGTCAAGAGCTTTGCACCACCCCTGATTCTCGCACATTCCATGCGCCGCACAAATGATCAATAGCCGGGCGCATGGCCTTTTACTGTCTCGTCACTTGCTCTCTTTTCGGGCCGTTGCCGTAAGAGTGGCTCTCATGGGCCGTTTTTGTCCCCTCTCTGCAGGATTGGCGCGTTCTGCCAAATCATTGGCGCGAACTGTCGAGTCGGGGAGGGTCTGTCGCCATACACTGTTTACATGCGGTTATGACTCCCGCACACCTCAAAATCCGGGAACCCTGCCCGGTACCTTTCCTGGCAGTTCGCCCCCCGCGACCTGCCAGTTTTTTTACGATTTTTCCATGCGCCACTCAGACGGGGATGCGCCTGACCAGCGTTTAAATGCCCGGCTGAAGGCTGCCTGGTCAGAATAGTCGAGGAAGGAGGCAATCTCGTTGATGGAAAGTTGTTGATTGGCCAGCAACTGCCTTGCCAGTTCAAAACGCAGCTTTTCGAGTTCCTGCCTGAAGCTGGTATTGATCTCACCCAGTCTCCGGTTCAGTGTGCGTTGATGCATCCCGAGCATACCGGCCACATACTCCACCGAGCAGCGCTGGTGAAATATTCCGTTCAGCATGATCCGCTGCAGATTGGCGAGTAATGTCGTGTGGTGCCTGATCTGCAGCTCGCCCGCTCTATCCGACAGGTATTTGAAGAGATGTGGGTCGGCACCGCGATTGTGGCAGTGCAACCAGGAAACAGGGAATTCGATAGCGTTGGCAAGAGCACTGAACTCAACAGGTGCCTGGAAGAAGCGTGCATAGGGCCTGGTATCGCGAGGTCTGTTTCTCGACAAGAGTACCTTTGACGGTGACCAGTCAGCACCACAGAGCCCCCGCATGATCTTGCAGGCAACAGTGATCGAGAGATCGTAGATCTGGTCGATGGCGCTCGTGCCCGGCTGCGTAATGAGGTATCCGAAGCGGGCCAGTTCATCCAGGGTCTCGAAAGTGACCAGCCCCCCGCTGTCGTGAAGATTGAGGTGTTTACGCAGCATGTCTATCGCAATCCCCGGGTCTGGTGCGCAACCCAGTAATAACCCCGCCAGCCCAAGAGAGGCGATTTCGACCCGTTCGCCAAGTAACAAACCGAAATGGTCGCAACCGGTTGCTACTGCGGATGCTTCCAGCAATCTGCTGGCAGAGACAAACGAGATCTCGGTGGCAGGGTCGTTCCAGAGTTCCAGCGAAAGACCAGCCTGCCGGAAGACGGTCTCAGGATCACGTCCATGCTCCCTGAGCAGTGTCGGGATGGCAAGAAGCGGAGCGATGCGAACCATGCCCTCGCTCCCGAGGCTTTCAGAGGAGCGGTGTTCGTTTTGATTGATCGACATCAGTAGCGAGTCATTTGACAGAGTGGGTGTCTGAAATAGTCATGTGAAAGTCCGAAAATATCAAGTCGAAAAACAGATTGATTGCTTAAATGCCAATCTGTAGATGAGAAATTTCCGAGGCAGTGCGAGGTTGATGAAATGATCAAGTCAGTGATGAAAACGGTGCTTGTCGCCGCATCGATACTACTT
>JARFQQ010000171.1 GCA_029287695.1 Gammaproteobacteria bacterium
GATCTGGTCGAATGCCTTCAGCTCGCCACCCCAGGTCTCGGCACACACCTTCGTCAGCGCCGCCGTCAGGGTTGTCTTGCCGTGGTCAACGTGGCCTATCGTGCCAACATTGACGTGCGGTTTGGTACGTTCGAATTTTTCCTTAGACACTTTACTTGCCCCTCGGCCTGTTCAATTACTGTTAACTGTTTACTCGATACTGCTTGCCAAACCTGGCGGCAGCTCGCTGTACCTGACGAACTCCATCGAGTACGTCGCCCTGCCCTGGGTAGCTCCGCGCAACGATGTCGCGTAGCCAAACATCTCTGCCAGCGGCACCTCCGCCCTGACGAGCTTGCCGGCCGGGCTCTCTTCCATGCCCTGGACCATTCCCCGCCGGGCATTGAGGTCGCCGATCACATCGCCCATATTTTCCTCGGGCGTCACAACCTCGACCTTCATAATGGGCTCCAGCACAACCGGCCTGGCATTTGCCGCGCCCTGTTTGAAGCACATGGAACCTGCGATCTTGAACGCCTGTTCCGATGAATCCACATCGTGGTACGAACCGTCGTAGAGCGTTACCTTGACGTCGACGACCGGATAACCCGCCTTGACGCCACTCTTCATCGCCTCCTGCACGCCCTTGTCGACTGCAGGTATGTACTCTCTCGGCACAACGCCGCCGACAATATCGTTGACGAATTCATAGCCGCTTCCCGGCTCGTTCGGTTCGATTTTCAGGTAAACGTGGCCATACTGACCGCGTCCGCCTGACTGCCTCACGAACTTTCCTTCCTGCTCGACGGCTGCGCGAATCGTTTCGCGGTAGGCGACCTGCGGATTACCGACATTCGCCTCGACATGAAACTCGCGCTTCATCCTGTCGACGATGATCTCGAGGTGGAGCTCGCCCATGCCCGAGATGATCGTCTGGCCAGACTCTTCGTCCGTATGAACACGAAACGAAGGATCTTCCTGCGCCAGCTTCTGCAGCGCGATGCCCATTTTCTCCTGGTCAGCCTTTGTCCTTGGCTCGACTGCGACCGAGATCACGGGCTCCGGAAAATCCATCTTCTCCAGTATGATCACGTTGTCGGTGTCACACAGGGTTTCGCCCGTTGTGACATCCTTGAGACCAACAGCGGCCGCAATATCACCGGCACGGACTTCCTTGATCTCCTCGCGCGAATTCGCATGCATCTGCAAGATTCGCCCGACCCTCTCTTTCTTTCCCTTGACCGGATTCAGGACCGTGTCACCGGACTTCAGCACACCGGAGTAAACCCGGATAAAGGTCAAGGTCCCGACGAACGGATCCGTCGCGATCTTGAATGCCAGCGCCGAAAAGGGCTCGTCATCCGTTGAATGACGCTCCGCCAGGGTCTCGTCGGCGTCATCCAGATGTCCCGTGATCGACGGAACATCGGTCGGCGCAGGCATGTAGTCGATGACAGCATCGAGTAGCGCCTGAACGCCCTTGTTCTTGAAGGCGGATCCGCAGAAGATTGGCGTAATCTCGTTCGCCAGCGTCCTCGCCCTGATCCCCGCCTTGATCTCCCCGGCCGACAGCTCACCGGTTTCGAGGTACTTCTCCATGAGTTCCTCGTTGGCTTCGGCTGCAGCTTCGATCATCTTCTCGCGCAGATCGTTGCAGGTATCGATCAGCTCTTCCGGGATATCGTGCTCATCGAACTCGATACCCATGTTTTCATCCTTCCAGTAGATCGCCTTCATCTTGATCAGATCGACGACCCCCCTGAATTCTTCTTCCGCACCGATGCTCATCTGCATCGGCACCGGTGTCGCGCCCAGGCGTTCCCTGATCTGACCGACGACTCGCAGGAAGTCAGCTCCCATGCGATCCATCTTGTTGACGAAGGCGATGCGCGGCACACCGTACTTGCTCGCCTGCCGCCAGACTGTTTCCGACTGCGGTTCGACACCGCCGACGGCACAGAAGACCGCGCAAGCCCCGTCGAGTACCCGCAGGGAGCGCTCTACCTCGATGGTAAAGTCGACGTGCCCGGGCGTATCGATAATATTGATACGATGTACCGGGTACTGCTGCTCCATCCCGCGCCAGAAGCAGGTCGTCGCAGCCGAGGTGATTGTGATTCCCCGCTCCTGCTCCTGCTCCATCCAGTCCATGGTTGCTGCACCATCGTGCACTTCACCAATCTTGTGCGACACCCCCGTGTAATAGAGGATGCGCTCCGTCGTGGTCGTCTTTCCCGCATCGATATGGGCCATGATGCCCAGATTTCGATAGCGCTCGATTGGTGTAGCGCGAGCCACGACTGTTTTCCTGTTTTCTGCCCTGCCGAATTACCAGCGGTAGTGCGAGAACGCCTTGTTTGCTTCCGCCATGCGATGCGTGTCTTCACGCTTCTTGACAGCGGAACCGCGTTGCTCCGAAGCATCCATGAGCTCGCCGGCCAGGCGCATTGCCATGGATTTTTCGCTGCGCTTGCGCGCGGCATCGATGAGCCAGCGCATCGCGAGGGTATCGCGGCGAATAGCGCGGACCTCGACCGGAACCTGGTAAGTTGCGCCACCCACACGGCGAGACTTGACCTCTACCATGGGGCGGACATTTTCCATCGCCGCCTCGAGTGACTCGACCGGATCACCGCCTTTCTTCTCGGCGATCTGATCCAGGGCGCCGTAAATGATGCGCTCTGCCACGGCTTTCTTGCCGTCCATCATGATCATGTTGACGAACTTCGTCAGCAGTACACTCCCGAACTTCGGATCCGGAAGAATTTCACGGCGAGCAGCTACACGTCTTCTGGCCATACCTTGTTATCTCTCTGTTGAAACCTAATCAGCTCTTGGGGCGCTTGGCGCCATACTTGGAGCGGCCCTGACGACGACTTTCGACACCCGAGGTATCGAGGGTGCCGCGTACGGTGTGGTAACGCACACCGGGAAGGTCCTTGACACGGCCGCCGCGGATCAGGATGACACTGTGCTCCTGAAGGTTGTGGCCTTCACCACCGATGTAGCTGGTGACCTCATGACCGTTTGTCAGGCGTACGCGCGCAACCTTGCGGAGCGCCGAGTTCGGTTTTTTCGGTGTTGTTGTGTAAACACGGGTACAAACTCCACGCTTCTGGGGGCACGCCTCCAGGGCAGGAACGTTGCTTTTTGCGACTTTGCGCTTGCGCGGCTTTCGTACTAACTGATTGATTGTTGCCATCTTTAATTTCGTCTCCGTAAAGACGCTTGACATGCATCTGCACGCCTTTTACAAAACGTTAACCGACCCCTGTCCAGCCCGATCTTCATGAAGGCAGACAGCCAGGTCGTTGAAATTGCAGGGAATCTCACCCGCGGCCCATCTTGCGGTACCGCCTTTCTCCGCTCTGATTAGAAGTGCAGCAGCGAGAAAGACCGCGAATTCTATGCCTGTTGGCAAAGTGTGTCAATGAAAAACTGCGGATAATCTCCCGACTACTGCCGCTCGACGGCAAATCGGAAAGGAATGGCCAGCTGCTCCCCCTCGATGGTCAACTGAACGAGAGCCTGCCACTCCATCCGGACCAGTGTGCAAACAGGGATCATGAGCATGGCGGTGTATCCATCAGCCGTTTTTCTGAAATTGAACTGATTGTGGCCCATTTCCATGTTGATGCCCGTGAGAATCAGGGCATCAGCCATCATCTCCCCCCCGGAATAGCTCAGGGTTGCCGTGAGGGGCTCCATCGGCTGAATGCTGTCTCGCGGTTCCAGGGCAAAATTGATCTCGCCCCCGCCTGCCAGGGGATAAACACAAGGTCCCGATCGGGGTTCACACCAGAGTGGCGCAAGCAACTCGAATTCACCGGCTGGCTCGTGCTGACCAAGGAATCGTCCCGCCAGAAGTGCGCCGGCAAACAGCAGGATAATGAGGAGCAGTGCTTTCCAGTTCATGGCGCGCAAGTCTATCACTCCGGCAGAATCAGGCATACGCCTTCTCAGCAGCAGCCAGTGGTTGCTACCCTGCCCTTTCAGCATGAATCAACTGCAAGGAATCCATGACCAGCGCAAACCTGCCGATCGACCATTCGACGCTTCCGGCATGGGCCAGGTGGGTGGCACAGGACGCTGATGGCACATGGTGGGCCTACGAACAGGAACCCAACGAGGGAAATGTCTCATGGTACGAGAATGAAGTGGGCGATTCAGTCAGGCTGCGCAAGAGCCTTCCGAATGGCGACTGGCGGAGAACATTGACCAGAATCCGTTGAGTCCGCGCGATCAGGCAAGCCCGTCAGGTTCCAACTCTCCCTTGCAATTGAGAAAGAAGGGTTGCTGGTCCTCGAGCCGGAGTGCAGTCAGGTGACCGCCCCAGAGGCAGCCGGTGTCGAGCGCCCAGATATTGACACTGGCCATGTAACCCAGCGTGGACCAGTGGCCGAAAACGACCCGGGTGCCGGCTGTCTTGCGACCCGGGATCATGAACCAGGGCCAGTATTTGGACGGTTGACTACCGAGTGGCCCCTTCGCCTTCATCGAGAGGCGCCCTTTCCTGGTGCAATAACGCAACCGCGTGAATGCATTCGTAATGAAACGCAGGCGGTCATAGCCCGCTAATGACTCCGACCAGCGATCCGGCTGGTCACCGTACATGTTGGCAAGGAAGTCACCACAGCTGTTGTCATCCCGCAGCACCCGCTGGACTTCTCCCGCCATCTGCAGTGCCCGGGATCGATCCCATTGCGGTGCGATGGCAGCATGCACCATGGTGAAATCAAGCCGTTCGTCGTAATGCATCAACGGGCGATATCGCAGCCAGCGAATGAGTTCATCGTGATCCGGTGCATCCAGCACAGGCCTGAGGCTGCTGTGTTTTTTGCAGGTCTTGACGCCGGCAGCCACTGCGAGCAAGTGAAGATCGTGGTTTCCGAGAACAGTGACAGCACGCTCCCCCAGGCCCTTCACGAAACGCAACACCTCGAGAGAATCCGGGCCACGATTGACAAGGTCCCCCACAAACCAGAGTGTGTCATGCGTCTCGCTGAAACCAACGAGATCGAGCAGCCTCATGAGTTCTGCGTAACAGCCCTGAATGTCCCCGATCGCGTATGTTGCCAACTCTTCTTCCGGGATGGTGATTGTGAAAGCGGCCAGTATACCTGCCAGACTGCTCCTGTATCACCCGCAGACGAGGACCATGCAGACAAACGCATTCTGATAACATCCTGCTCTAGTAATAAAAGCCAATTACCTGGTCAGGCCAATGAAAGCACGTGTGAAATGGGTGGAGGGAAAATTGATGGTCGGCGAGTCCGGAAGCGGCCATGCGGTCGTAATGGATGGCCCGCCGGAATTCGGAGGCCGCAACCTCGGCTTGCGACCCATGGAGATGCTTCTGCTCGGCATGGGTGGATGCACCGAGTTCGACGTCTTGATGATTCTCGAAAAGAGCAGGCAGGATGTGACATCCTGCGAGGTTATTCTCGAGGCAGATCGCGCAACGGAAGAACCGAAGGTCTTCACGAAAATCCATGCACACTTCGTCATCTGCGGAAGGGATCTCAGCCGCAAGCATGTGGAACGTGCGATCAGCCTGAGCGCGGAAAAATTCTGCTCGGCATCCATCATGCTGGGCAAGACTGCTGAAATCACCCACGACTACGAGATCCTGGAAGCATGAAACGTCCGGACAGAGGTTACGGCATGCGCCACGTGGCCCTCTTCGTCAATGACCTCGGGGCCTGCGAGGAGTTCTACACAACGCTGCTCGGTTTCGAGGTGGAATATCGCCCGAATCCCCAGAACGTCTATCTCACGACCGGTAGTGACAACCTGGCCCTGCACCAGGCCGTCAGCAGCCATCCGCGCGACGAGGCTGCACAGCGGCTCGACCATATCGGCATTTTCCTGAAATCCCCTGACGACGTGGACCTCTGGTACAGGTTCCTCGTCGATATGCGGGTCCCGATTCGCACCGAGCCGACAACGAACGAGGATGGCACACGGAGCTTCCACTGCTACGACCCGGATGGCACCGTGATACAGCTCATGTACCATCCGCCGATCGATCAGTGGGAGCAACTGCGCGGCGTCAACTAGCCTTTCCCAAGGGTCGGCAATCGCAGCCGATGACCCTCATCCCGGACAGCAAATTGCATCGCGGGCAGGAAGAAGACGCTCGCACGCTTGCCGCACCGGCCAAAAAAGCGTAATTTACGCCCGTTTTCCCATGAATGGCCTGCCGCGATGCCACGTTCCCGCAAGCTGACGCTCCACGGTTTCAACAACCTGACGAAAACCCTGAGCTTCAACATCTACGACATCTGCTACGCGGCAACCCCGAAAGAAGTCAGCTCCTACATCGAGTACATCGATGATGCCTACAACGCCGAGCGCCTGACACAGATCCTCAGGGATGTATCGGATATCATCGGCGCCAACATCCTGAATATCGCCCACCAGGACTACGATCCCCAGGGCGCCAGTGTCACCATGCTGATCTCGGAAGAGCCGATCGCAGCCGAGAAGCTCTCGAATACGGAAGCGCCCGGACCGCTGCCCGAGTCCGTTGTCACGCACCTCGACAAGAGCCACATCACGGTGCATACCTATCCCGAGAGCCACCCGGACAACGGCATCAGCACATTCCGCGCTGATATCGATGTCTCGACCTGCGGACGCATCTCGCCACTCAAGGCACTCAACTACCTGATCCACTCGTTCGACTCGGATAT
>JARFQQ010000048.1 GCA_029287695.1 Gammaproteobacteria bacterium
TCGTCCACCAGCAGAACGGCGTGCGGGTTGCCCATGGAGACGACACTGATATGGTACTGGGCCCCGTCGAGATCGATGCCATACGAGAGCGCGCTGGTTTCTGCCAGGAAAGGGATATCCGCGGGCTCAAATTGCGGCACACCCATGTTGACGCGAACCTGCCCGCTCTGCTCGAGATAGAGCGTGATGCGACCCTTCGCTGTGCCGACATGCAGCTCCTCGCTGCTGCTGAGTCCCTTGTCGTGGACATAGCGCGCAAAACAGCGGGCGCCATTGCCGCATTGCTCGACCTCACCGCCGTCTGCGTTGAAGATGCGGTAATGAAATTCGGTGCCCTCGATGCGTGGTGGCTCGACCAGCAGGACCTGGTCGCAGCCGATACCGAAATGACGATCGGCGATATGCTGCAGTTGCTCACGGCCGAGCTCGACCTGTTGGTCAATGGCATTGAAAACGACGAAATCGTTTCCCGCGCCCTGCATCTTGGTGAATTTCAGTTCCATGCCGGGAGTCTACACCGGTTGGGGGTTGTCAGTCTGCCGGCAGCAGGTGCTCCCCGGCAAAGAGCGCGGCAAGCGATTCACGCTCCCTGGCGAGGTGTACGCGGTCTCCGTCGACGAGCACCTCGGGCGCACGTGGCCTGGTGTTGTAGTTCGAGCTCATGGTGAAACCGTAGGCGCCACTGGAGCGCACGGCCAGGAGGTCTCCCTCGGTCAGGGAAAGGGCGCGCTCCTTGCCGAGAAAATCACCGGTTTCGCACACTGGGCCGACGATGTCATAGATGCCGTCGCGGCCTTTTTGACTCCTGTCTACAGGGATGATCTGTTGCCTTGCCTGGTAAAGGGCAGGTCGCAGCAGGTCGTTCATGGCTGCATCGACGATGGCAAAGTCCTTCTCGTCGGTTGGCTTGAGATACTCGACCCTTGTCAGGAGGATGCCGGCATTGGCCGCGATAGCGCGTCCCGGCTCGAGGATGATCTCGAGGTCGCTGCCGGCGAGGCGCGTACTGACCGCGTGAGCGTAATCCTGCGGGTGAGGTGGCTGCTCGTCTGTATAGGGAACGCCCAGTCCGCCGCCAAGATCGACATGGCGGATCGCAATGCCTTCCTGCTTCAGGCTATCGACCATTGCGAGCACGCGTTCGAGGGCCGCAAGGAAGGGCGAGAGCTCGGTCAGCTGGGAACCGATATGGCTGTCGATGCCGCAGACATCGAGATGTTCGAGGTCGGCCGCTTCGCGGGAGTGGCGCATGGCACTCTCGACATCGACACCGAACTTGTTCTCTCTCAGACCCGTGGAGATATAGGGATGCGTATTGGCATCGACGTCAGGATTGACGCGCAGGGAGACGGGGGCCAGCTTGCCCATTTCGCCGGCGATGCGGTTGATGCGCAGCAGTTCTGCGCCGGATTCGACATTGAAGCAGTGAATGTCGAGTTCGAGGGCCCGGCGGATCTCGTCCTCGCGCTTGCCGACACCGGAGAAGACCACTTTTGCTGCATCGCCGCCGGCCGCGATGACGCGTTCGAGTTCGCCGATCGAGACAATGTCAAAACCCGATCCGAGACGCGCGAGGATGTTCAGAACAGCGAGGTTGGAGTTTGCCTTGACGGCATAGCAGACGAGATGAGGATGGCCTTCGAAGGCGTCGTTGAATGCATGCCAGTGTCTTTCGAGCGTTGCTCGCGAGTAGACATAGCAGGGTGTGCCGCAGGCTGCAGCGATCTCTGCCAGTGGTACGGACTCGGCATGCAGCTGGTCGTCGATGTAGGTGAAATAATCCATGCGCGGCCTCAGGTCAGTCCGTATTCGCTTGTGTCTGCGATGCCGGGGGAGGGGGTGTTTCGACAGCCACAGGCTCTTCCTCCGGCATGTAGAGCGGACCCTTCTGGCCACAGCCGGCAAGTGCCAGACCGCTGGAGAGGAGTGCCATGTAAAGGAACAATTTGCGAAGCATGTGACAAGGGGATGGAATACGTTCCCGGCATTCTACCCTGCAAGGCGCTTGCGGCACAGGGGCGGGACATCCATTCCGGTGCCCAGTGCCTGCTGCATGAAAAAGCGCTTTGCGATGTGGCTGCTGTCCGCAGCCCTCAGGCCGAAGTTGCGCACCAGGCGCAGCGGCGGGGAGCTGTTGCTGAAGAGGCTGTTGAAGGCTTCCATGCTCTTGCGTGTCAGCTGGTTGTCGCCACGCCGCGCACGCTCGTAGCGTCGCAATACAGGACGCCCGTGCCAGGGTTCGCCGCTGCTCTGCGCATGCAGGATCGTCCCGGCAAGGACGGCCGCATCGCGAAAGCCGAGATTGACACCCTGGCCGGCAAGCGGGTGGATCTGGTGCGCCGCATCGCCAACGAGCACGAGACGTTCTGCCAGGTAGCTTTGCGCATGTTGCGACCTCAACGGAAAACGGGCTCGCTGCGGCGAGCATTCCAGGGCGCCAAGCCGTCCCTCGGAAACCTCGACGAGCCGGTCGCAAAAGGCCGAACTCTCCAGGTCGAGCAGTTCGAGCGATTCGCTTTCAGTCGTCGACCAGACAATGGAGCAGGCTGATGGTGACACGGGCAGGAAGGCGAGCGGGCCATTGGGCAGGAAGCGCTGCCAGGCCGTTTCATGGTGGCCATCGGGTGTTCCGACGGTTGCTACGACGGCGTATTGCTCGAAGTCGTGGACATCGACAGCGATGCCCGCCATGTTGCGCAACCTTGAACTGGCGCCATCGGCGGCGATTGCCAGCTGGCAACGGATCCTGTTGCCATCGTCGAGCATGAGCGACAGCGCATCCGGCTCAGGATCCATCTGGGTAATACAGGCCGGTGTCAGCAGCTCGATGTCGGCATGCTGCTGCATCTGTTGCCAGAGTGCAGCCTGGATGATGCGGTTCTGAATGATGTGGCCGAGATCGGGTTCGCCGATACTGGCGCTGTCGAAGTGGATGTCACCAAGACGTGACTGGTCCCAGACGCGCATTTCGCGATAGGGCTGGATGCCATGCTCGCAGATGGCGTCCCAGGCGCCAATATTCTCGAGAAGGTTACGCGAGGCATGGTTGATGGCCGAGACCCGCAGGTCGATCTCCTCCGGAGGCCACTCGAGTTGCGGTGGCTGCTTCTCGACGACCGCGATACGCAGGCGATTGCCTGCCAGTGCGCAGGCCAGCGCGGCGCCAACCATGCCCCCGCCCGCCACGAGAATGTCATAGTCCGCGCTACTCAATGGAGAGTCCTCGCGAGAGGCGGGCATGCGCATCCTTGAGGCCCATCGCATGCCGCGCGATCTGGTGACGTATGCCTGGCAGCAGGTCCGCGGCGAGCAGCCCGATATTGCGCCCCGTGGTTATGACGGAGAGGGGATTGCTGAAAAGGCGTGCGAGGCCGTCAGTGACCATTGCCATGTTGCGCTGGTCTGACTGGCGCTCGCTCGCATAGGCCTGCAGGATCCGCTCCTCGCCGGGGTCTTCCCCGAGTTTCAGGGCGCCTGCGATCACATCGACCAGTACGGCGACATCGCGCAAGCCGAGGTTGAAGCCCTGGCCGGAGACGGGGTGCAGTGTGTGTGCGGCATTGCCAAGCAGGGCCACACGCTGGCGCACAGACTCTTTTGCCGTTATGAG
>JARFQQ010000226.1 GCA_029287695.1 Gammaproteobacteria bacterium
AACCTGTGCCTCCGACATTGATCATCGTCGGCGAGGTTGTGGAGCTGCACGAGAAACTCTCCTGGTACAAGGCCCCTGCCGGGTCCGAGCAGGGCGCCACAAACGAGCCTCCGTCGCCATCGGCCTGATCGGGCAGATGCCTGCAGAGCCGGCTGTCAATCAGTACAGGGCGTTCGTGCAAAGAAAAAGGCGATCAAGCGATCGCCTCTGGTCTCTCGGGAGGGAGAATATTCAGGCCTCGCTCCCCTCCTCTTCCCAGTTGGCCGCCGCCTCCTCGGCCATCTTCTTGAGTTCACCGCTGGCATGCAGTTCAAGCGTGATGTCGCAACCGCCGACGAGCTCCTGATTGATGTACAGCTGCGGGAAGGTCGGCCAGTCTGCAAAACGTGGCAGATTTTCGAAAATTTCCGGATCGGCCAGTACATTCACGTAAGCAAACTTGACCCCACAATCCTGCAGTGCAGCAGCCGTACGCGAGGAGAATCCGCACTGGGGGAACTGCGGAGTACCCTTCATATAAAGGATGATGGGATTATCATCTACCTGTTCTTTGATGCGATCGAGTACGTCCATCTTGCTTACCTTCTAAGTAAATGTGGGGAGTTTTATGGTCCTCTAATATGAGGAAAGCGGATCAGGAATTCAACCGGAGAGGCAAACGGTTTTTGGCCAATACCCGTTAGCCTCTCCGTCAACGTCTTGCTGCAGGGATTATCGCCACGGCCAGCCGGCGCTGCAGCGATTCACAAGAGGCTGTTGTCCGACAGGATGTCGACCAGGGAGGCTCCTTCATGCGCCAGCGCCTTCTCGAGTGCAGGCGCAAGCTCGTCGCGACTCGTCACGCGCAGACCCAGACCACCACAGCTGTCTGCATAAGAAGCAAAATCGGGATTTCGCAACGTCGTCTGCCAGACCTCCCGGTTCTCGCCGCGCTGCTCCTTGGAAATTTTTCCAAGCTCGCTGTTGTTGAGCAGGATATGGGTAATATCCATGCCGTAGTGGACGGCCGTCGTGAACTCAGCCATGTATTGCGCCAGGCCACCATCACCGCTGATGGCGATCACCTTGCGCCCGCGGTAAGCCTCGAAGTCCTCGGTTGCACACCAGGCACCGAGCGCCGCAGGCAGTGCAAAGCCAATTGAACCCAGATAGCCCGACATGAGTATCCTTTGCCGCCGGCACTCGAAATAGCGGCCGAAGGAGTAGGTGTTGTTACCCACATCGACTGCAATCACGGCATCTTCGGGACAAAGCCGGGACAGCACCTCGAAAATCCAGGCCGAAGCAAGGCCCTTGCCATTATCACGCGCTGCCCGGCGCTGCTTCTCCTCGCGCCAGATTTTCCAGCGCCCGGCGACCTGCTCGCGCGCATCTCCGCGTGGCTTTAAATCGCCGAGGTCGGCATTCAGCCGCTCGGCTGTCACACCGATTTCTCCCCAGACAGGAATATCGACGGGGTGAAATTTCCCGAGCGTCATGCGGTCGAAGTCCACCTGGATGATGGATTTCTTCGCTGTGATGCCAGTATGGTTCGAAAAGGAGGCACCGAAAACGACCAGCAGATCCGACTCGTTCATGACCCAGCTTGCGACCGGGGTACCGCTTCTTCCGAGCACACCGGCTGCCAGCGGATGATGATCCGGTATCTGTCCCTTTGCCTTGAAGGTCGTGAGAACAGGCGCATCGATGGTTTCAGCAAGAGCAATGACGGCGTCCATACTCCCGCGTGCGCCATAGCCCGCGACAATGGCCGGGCGTTGCGCCTTGCGGATGCGTTCCAGCACCTTCCCGATGACATCCTCGTCAGGGTGAATGACCTCGGAACCGATGCGCCCATCCGGACCTGAGGCTGCGGCACTCTCGGCGACGGCAATGTTCTGGACCTCGTCGGGAAAAATCAGGTGGGCCACGTCACGCTGTACCGTGGCATTCTTCAGCGCCAGCGTCATGAGCTCTTCATGTCTGCTGTTTGGCAGCACCGTCTGACTGAACGCTGCCACGGGCGCAAAGGCATCGGCAAGATCGATTTCCTGGAATGCCCCGGGCCCGAAGACCTGTGTATTGACCTGCCCGGTTAATGCCAGCAGGGGCGCTCTGTCCACTTTGGCATCCCAGAGCCCTGTCATGAGGTTGGTGGCTCCCGGGCCTGCGATCGACATGCAGGCGGCCGGCATGCCGCTGAGCTTCGCATAGCCCGAACAGGCGAAGGAAGCAGCCCCCTCGTGGCGAATACCGATATAGGTCATGCTGCCCTTCTCCTCCTCGACGCGAAAAGCATCGGCCAGGCCAAGATTGGAGTGGCCGACCATGCCGAAGACCCGTTTAACCCCCCAGTTGACCATCGTCTCGGCCATGAGATTCGCCACAGTACGTTTGCTCTCTTTCTCTTCCCTTACCTGGACGTAGACGCCGTCATCGCGCTCCTCGACGGGATGGGTCGGTACACCGTCATCATGGGAACCGGGGGACTTTCCGGTCAGGGGGTGGAAGTCCCAGCCATGCCAGGGACAGCGAAGCCAGCACTCCTCGTTCTCGTGGTCACATTCAATCGAACCTTCGCCGAGTGGACCGCCCTGGTGCGGACAGGCATTGCTCAGGGCAGCATACTCGCTGTTGAAACGAACCAGTGCGATGGTTGCGCTTCCAGCCTGCACCGTGCGGATTTCCTTTTCCTGCATTTCACCGGCTCCGGCAACCTTGTACCAGACACGCTTCATACCCTCTGAAGCATCGAGCTCTTCCTCTGTAATCTTCTTGTGGCTTCCATCGCACAGTGGCGGGGTCTGCGTGCGCTTGCACTGGCAGAAGAAATACTTGCCGTCTTTTTCAGCGGTCCACTCTTGCGGCGTGAAATCTGTCCCGGCATGGGAACCGTCACAAAGTGGCTGATTCTTCGATCGACCACAAGTACACCAGTAAACAGTCTCACCCTCCTTGAGCTCGAGCGGCGCGGGCGTTTTCGCAGGAATTCTGGCTTCTGACATGATGCTGTTTCTGCAGGTTGAGTTCCCTCTCTTATACATCAAGCTGTGGACGAGTTCACATCCGGGAGACCGGGGTTTGGACGGGATTCATTAAATAGTCATAAAAAGTGGTTTAAATCGCCGCTGAAAGTGATTGCTTTTCTTCCCTGAATAGGGTGAGATTGCATGCATCTGCTGGTTGATTTGCTTTTCATGGCACTACGGACAGTTCTGCGGTTTCTCTCTCCGGGTTTTCGTACAGTCACTTTCTGCAGTTCCCGAAGAATGCACATAACCCGACAGATACTGCTATCGGACCGTTGCGTCAGGTTCGCCGGCAGTCGACAAATGACGCAGTGTTTTTATGTACGAGAAAAGTTTGATGAATATTTACGTTGGCAACCTGCCATACAGTGTCAGAGACGATGACCTTCAAAACATGTTCGCACCGCACGGGGAAGTCTCCTCTGCACGCGTCATCATGGATCGCGAAAGCGGCCGCTCCAAGGGCTTCGGCTTTGTCGAAATGCCTAACAGCGACGAGGCTCAAGCAGCCATCGATGCACTCAACGACAGTGACGCCGAAGGCCGCAGCCTGCGCGTCAATGAGGCACGCCCGCGCGAGGATCGTCCCCGCCGCTCATTCTGAGCCTGCCTGGCTGCGTGACAGCCTCGTGACGGAAGCCCGGGCAAGGTAGCCCGGGCTTCCATCCACACCTCCATCTGCTTCCGATACCATGCAGTACGGCATTCTCGTCATCGGCGATGAAATCCTCAGCGGCAGACGCAGGGATCGTCATCTCGAAAAGGCAATCGAGTTGCTGGCAGTGCGTGGCGAGCGCCTCTCCTGGGCGCAGTACATCGGTGATGATCCAGCCCTGATCGAGTCGCGTCTGCGCGATTCCATGCAAAGCGACACCATCGTCTTCAGTTTCGGGGGTATCGGTGCAACACCGGATGACCTGACGCGCCAGTGCGCCGCCAGTGCCGCCGGCACCACACTCAAGCGGCATCCGGAAGCCAGGTCTATCATCGAAGAGAAATTCGGCGAGGAGGCGTATCCCAAGCGCATTCTCATGGCTGACCTCCCCGAAGGCTGCGACCTGATTCCGAACCCCTACAACAGGATTCCCGGCTTTTCGATCGGCAACCATCACTTCCTGCCCGGCTTCCCGGTCATGGCCCACCCGATGATGGCCTGGGTACTGGATAACCACTACCCCGTCACCAGCGGGAACAATTACATCGAGCGTGAAATCTACGTGCACGATGTGCCGGAGAGTGAACTCATCGATCTCATGCAGGAGATCATCGATGCCCACCCCGAAACAAGACTTTTCAGCCTGCCCCTGCACTCCGACGAGGGCATTCGCAAGATCGAGCTCGGTCTCAAAGGAGAACTGGCCTGCGTCGAAGCCGCTATGCAGGAATTGCTCAACGCACTGCAGAGCCTTGGAATGCGCTGGACGAACGAGCGCTGAATCGGGCCTGTCAGGAAGCCTGGTAGTTCCGGAGCTGCTCGATGAAACTGATGGTCATTCGCGCCGTTGCCCCCCAGAGTAACTCACCTTCGTAACGCCTGAAGAAGGCAACCGGGACAGGTTGTGCATACCCCTCGATACGGCGATGCGTGATCTCGACGTTGCGCGGATCGGCAAGCCATCTCACCGGAACAGTGAACACGGACGCAACCTCGGAGGGATTCGGCCTGAGTGGATAGGGCCAGGGAATCACACCCACAACCGGCATGATGCTGAAACGCGAAATACTGTGATGCCTCCCGAGACATCCCAGCACATCGACATCCACGGGCTCGATACCGACCTCCTCCCACGCTTCACGCAGGGCCGTTTGCTGCAGGTTCGCGTCTTCATCCTCCCGCTTGCCGCCAGCGAAAGCGACCTGGCCACTATGGTCATCATGCACTGACTCGGGTCGGCGAATGTACAGGAGATGCCATGCATCCTGCTTGCGCAGAAGCGGCATGAGCACACCCGCCTCGCGCGCAGCGACCTGTCCCTCGAATGGTATGTCACGGGTTGGCGGAGTCTCTGTGCGGAGCCTCTCGCTGATGTCGGCAGTCGTAAGGCGGTCGAGGTTCATTCAGCTGCGAATCATGGCCGGAACCCCGGCGAAACCTGAAAAGAAGCGCCCATTCAAAGATGTCTCTGCAACCAGTATTCGAAGACTGCCATGTGCCAGAGCTTGCTGCCCTGGATTCGGGTGTGATGCATCTCTGGCGCAGCGAGCAGCATGTCGATGTATTTGCGATTGAAAATGCCGCGCTCACGGCAAGCCTGCGAATCGAGAATATCGTGCATGAAGGCAAGGAAATCGCCGCGCACGTACTTGAGCGCCGGCATCGGAAAATAGCCCTTCGGCCTGTCGATGACTGCATCCGGCAGGATGCCGCGCGCGATACGCTTGAGCGGATACTTGCCCTCCTCCCTGAGCCGGAATTCAGGTGGACTCTGCGCTGCGAGTTCAACGAGTTCATGATCCAGGAAGGGGACTCTCGCCTCGAGGCCCCACGCCATGGTCATGTTGTCGACTCGCTTGACGGGGTCATCGACGATGAGTGTCGTTACATCCAGCCTCAACACCTGGTCCATGAAACTCTCTGCGCCGCTCTCCGACAGACGCTGCGCAACATAGTCGCCCGTGATATCGCTCACGGCGTACTTGTCACTGACCATGCGGAGATACTCCGGGTGATCACGGTCGAAATAGTGGTGACGGAATCGCTCAACCGGCTCGCCACTCTCCTGCTGCATTTTCGGATACCAGAAATAGCCCCCGAAAACCTCGTCGGCGCCCTGTCCCGACTGCACCACCTTGATCTGCTTCGAGACCTGTTCCGCGAGCAGGTAGAAAGCGACCGCATCCTGCCCGAACATCGGCTCGGCCATGGCATCAACAGCCTCGGGCAGGCGCTTGAGTACTTCCGAGTTCGGCACGAGAAACTTGTGATGCTGCGGCTTGTAACGCTCGACGACCTGATCGGAATATTCGAACTCGCTACCTTTTTCCTCCGGCTGATCTTCGAAACCAACCGAGAAGGTACGGATGTCCTCCATTCCGAGTTCTGCGAGCAGGGCCACGAGCAGGCTGGAGTCGAGACCGCCCGAGAGCAGCACGCCCACAGGCACGTCTGCAACGTCGTTGCGACGCTGTACGGCACGACGCAACGCGGCATGAATCGCCTCGACCCACTCTTCCTCACGCATCGGATGCACAGGGCGGTGCGCCTCGAGATGCCAGTAGCGGCGCAGCTCGGCTGAACCATCGCTGCTGATGGTCAGGCTGTGACCTGGCTCGAGCTTGCGAATACCACTGATGACCGTGCGCGGTGCCGGCACCACGGCATGCAACGTGAACTGGAAATGCAGCGCCTCGGGATCAATCGAGGTATCGATATCGCCGCCGGCAAGCAGTGCCCGGGTGTTGGATGCAAAGCGCAGCCGTCGATCATCGAGCGAGTAGTAGAGCGGCTTGATACCGAAGCGGTCCCGCGCCATGAAGCAGCATTGCCGTTTGCGGTCCCAGATCACGAAGGCGAACATGCCGTGCAGGTACTCGGGACAGCGCTCGCCCCATTCGTGCCAGGCCTTGAGGATGACCTCGGAATCGCCATCGGAGAAGAAACTGTAGCCCTTCTCGCGCAGCTCGGTACGCAGCTCACGGTAGTTGTAAATGGCGCCGTTGAAAACGAGGACGAGGTCGAGATCCTTATCGACCATCGGTTGATGGGACTTTTCGGAGAGGTCGATAACAGAGAGGCGACGATGTCCGAACCCGGTGCTGCCGTCTAAGAAGAGACCGGCATCGTCAGGACCCCGCCTCTCGAGACAGCTGTTCATGTGGTCAAGCAGGGACTTTTCGACGGCCCCGCCATCGAATCGCATTTCACCACAGATTCCACACATCGCCCGGATCAGCCTTAATTAAATGTTTTGGCCATCATAGCATTCCACATCGGCCTGTCGCCCGTATGCCGGACCGTGATGTAGAATCAGGAACAATCATCTGTTTCGGGGCATCACTCTTCATGAGACGATTTATTCTTGCAACATTGCTGCTCATGCTGCCCGCAGCGATACATGCACAGGTCACCGTCCTTGTTCACGGACATCTCAGCAGCGGGGAAACCTGGGCCCGCCATGGCATCCTCGGCACACTGGCGCTGGACGGCTGGGGCTATGGCGGCCACCTGTTCACTAACCGTGCCATCCCGGGCAATGCGCCCCGTTATGCGAAAACCGTCTACACCGCGAACCTGCTCTCCACGGCGCCACTACCAAATCAGGCCGCAACCCTGCGGCAACAGCTACTGGCCGTGCAGCGGCGCCACCCCGGCGAGGAGATCATCCTCGTTGGCCATTCGGCCGGTGGTGTCGTCGCACGGCTCCTGCTTGTGGAGTATGGCCCGCAGCAGGTGACCCGCCTGATCACCATCGCCTCTCCCCATATCGGCACACCGCGCGCCGCCAGGGGGCTGGAGATTACCGAGGATCATGGCCCGCCGATCGAGACCGTCAAGCGCGTGGTCGGTGGCAATGACTACCGGGGGGCGAAAAAGTCCCGCCAGCTCTACCGCGAACTCCTGCCAGGCAATCGGGCTTCGGTGCTCGACTGGCTCAACAGGCAGGAGCATCCGCCAATCGAGTACACCTCTGTCATTCGGGTACCGGGTGTTGGCAGCAAGGGAGACAGGGTCGTACCGGTCTACAGCCAGGACATGAACATGATTCCCGTACTCTACGGCAGGGCAAGTTCCTTCACGACGCCCGGAGACCATTATCTCAAACCCTTCGATGGACTCCTGATCGCACGCCTGCTCGCTGAATGATGGTCTCCAGGAGCGACAAGACGCGATTGCGCATCGTCCAGTCGGCCAACCGTCTTTTCTATCGCCAGGGCTACAACAGAACCTCCTTTACCGATATCGTCAAGGCATCTGGTGTGCCGCGTGGCAACATCTACTACTATTTCAAGACCAAGGACGAAATTCTGCTGGCCACCATCGATTACCGCCTCGATGCCATCAGCGTGATGTTCGAGGAGTGGGACAGGGAGCACCGTACCCCGGTGGAACGGCTGCGGCGCTTTGTCAGGATGCTCGTCAACAGCAGGCAGTCGACAGCCGAGTACGGCTGTCCGATGGGCTCGCTGAACACGGAACTCGGCAAAGACCAGCGACAGCTCCAGGAATCCGCCAGCGCGCTTTTCGACAGGTTCCTTGAATATCTCTCCCTGCAATTCCAGGAGATCGGCTTTCGCCCGGAACCATGCAGGAACTATGCCATCGAGTTGCTGGCACGCGGCCAGGGACTCAATCTTATGACACATGTCATGCATGACCCGGAAATCCTGAATCGCTCTGCAGATGCTCTCTATGACTGGATCGATGCGGTCTGCGCGAACAAGAAAATCCTGTAAAAATTGACCAAAAAACCCTTGTAAGCATGTTGTCATCTTTGTAGGATGAGACGATTGTTTCTGAAAAGGTTGACGAGGATAGCGCCCATGAAAGAGTGCAAGCCCTGTGGATTTATGAAACGCTGCCGTGGAATTCCCGGACTTTGCATCACATTGCAGGTAACCTTTGTTACCGCACTTGTCGGTGTACTCTCCTACCTTGTCGTCAGCCAGATTCTCGTCAGCTAG
>JARFQQ010000138.1 GCA_029287695.1 Gammaproteobacteria bacterium
TTTCTACAACGGGGCTGCAGAGTGGAGGTGCCCATCGCAGGCCGCTCGAGAGTCGGAATCATCTGGGAAATCTGCGAGCAAACCAGCATCGATACCTCGCGGCTCAAGCATGCAGTCGCGATACTGGACCGGGAGCCACTGCTCGGTGCGCTCGACAGGGAACTGCTCGCCTGGTGTGCCGGCTATTACAAGCACCCGATCGGTGAGGTCGTGCAAGCCAGCTTGCCCGCACGCCTGCGCCAGGGGCTGCAGCAGGCCTCGCAGAAGGTAGTGGCCTGGCGTCTCGTCAGCAGGAACATTACAACGGACGATTTTCGCCGGGCACCGGTACAGCTGCGCATCGTCCGGCAGTTGCTCGAAAGCGAAACCCCCGTCCCGGCATCACAGCTGCAGGCCTCCGACAGGGCTGTGCGCGGAGCGCTGCGACGGCTCGCGGACAAGCAACTGGTGGAGGAAATCCGTATCGAGCCGGAAAGCGAAACAAGCAAGGTTCTGCCGCGCCCGGCATTGACGGGTGAACAGGAATCCGCCGTCGAAGCCCTGCGAAACAGCAACGGCTTTGCGCCCATGCTGCTCGACGGCATTACCGGCTCGGGTAAAACAGAGGTCTACCTCGCGGTCGCGGAGACCCTGATCCGTGAGGGGCGCCAGGTGCTGGTGCTGGTACCGGAGATTGCACTGACACCGCAGCTGCAGCAGCGCTTCAATCGCGGTCTCGCGGCGGCTGTCTCGGTGATGCACTCGGGACTCAGTGACACGGAACGTGAACAGGCCTGGAGCGCAGCTGAAAAAGGCCGCGCCGACCTGCTGCTTGGTACCCGTTCGGCAGTGTTTACACCGATGTCCCGACTCGGCCTGATCATCATCGACGAAGAACATGACCTCTCCTACAAGCAGCAGGAAGGGCATCGATACTCGGCCAGGGATGTCGCAGTGATGCGGGCAAAACGGGCTGGTATCCCGGTGCTTCTGGGTTCGGCAACCCCCTCGCTCGAGAGTCTCAACAATGCCATCAATGGTCGTTATGGCTGGCTGAAACTGCAGGAGAGGCCCGGGGCAGCAACGACTCCGGTCATGCAGCTGATCGATGTACGCAAGCTGCCGCTCAGACGAGGGCTTTCGCCGGCCCTGATCGCCGCGGTGCGCGAGGAGACAGATGCTGGCAACCAGGTCATCCTGTTTCTGAACCGGCGAGGCTATGCCCCCCAACTCACCTGCCATGAATGCGGATGGGTTGCGGAATGCACGCATTGCGATGCGCGCATGACCTGGCATCGCCAGGCAGCCAGGCTCTGGTGCCACCATTGCGGATATCAGCTGCCAAAGCCTGCAAAATGCCCGGGATGCGGCGCAGACGAGAGCCTGATTTTCCTGGGCCAGGGAACCGAGCGGCTGGAGGAAACCATTTCGGAAATCTTCCCGGATGTACCCATCATCCGTATCGACAGGGACTCCACACGCAGAAAGGGCAGCCTTGATCGCTCGCTTGACCGCGTGCACAGCAGTGACGCGGCCATCCTGGTGGGTACGCAGATGCTGGCCAAGGGACATGATCTTCCGAACGTGACGCTGGTCGGCATCCTCAATGCCGACCATGGCCTCCTCAATCCTGACTTTCGTGCACCGGAGCGCACGGCCCAGCTGCTGGTCCAGGTATCAGGCCGCGCCGGTCGCGCAGACAAGCCGGGGCGCGTCCTGATCCAGACGCGTCACCCCGACAATCCCCTGCTTCAAACACTCATCCGGAAGGGTTACGGCGCTTTTGCACGCGAGGAACTCGATCTGCGTCAACAGGCAGGTTTTCCGCCATTCAGCCACCAGGTCCTTCTCCGGGCAGAAGGTCTGGATGCTGCCATGGTGGAGGATTTCATGCAGCAGGCAAGAGACTTTGCCTCGAGGGAAATGGAAAACGTGGAAATTCACGGCCCGCTACCGGCGCTCGTTGAACGCAAGGCCGGCCATTACCGCTGGCATCTGCTGCTGCAGTCGGTCGACAGGGCCGGTCTGCACCGGCAACTCGACAGCCTGCTTGCGTGGCTGATAGACCGGAAGCAGGGACGCAAGTTGCGATGGAGCCTCGATAGCGATCCACAGGAAGTGCTTTAGCAGGGAGCCCCGGGGACCAGGCTCTGCCCCGGCGCCTTGCCAGGGATAACAATCAGGCCCGACCGCCTCGGGCAGGCATACGCTGCTACATGAAATGTCCAGCCCGGTCATGGCTGGAATAGTGTTCGGGAGCGATGGTTGCTCTATAGTTACCTGAAAGCATCATCGGAGAAAGTCATGATCATCAAAATATCTGGATTGCTTGCAATACTTGCCTTGCTTGCAGGTTGCGCCTCGCAGCCCGGCGATTCCAGCGGGTCAGGAACTGCTTGCGACCGAAGGAATTTCGACGAAGTCACCCTCCAGCCCGGGTGCACGGGATACTGCTCCAATCAACCGTGCGCCATCAGTTTCCGGCTTCCGGAAAGCGGCGGCCCTTTCGAAATCCATAATCGCTCCTTCATGGCCGGCACCGGAAACAACGGGGAAACCGTCTACCTCGGTGGTTACTGGCTCGGCAGTTACATCTTCAGGACAGAAAATGCCGCCGGAGAAACGCTCGCACCGGCTTATCTGACAGTTTCCGGCGACCCCGCTGGCGGACCATAGTGATCTCCTCTCATCGGCGCGGACACCGGCCAGAACCCGGCTGAAAAAAAACGGCCCGTCGAGGGCCGTTTTCTGCTGCACTGAAGAACGCCCCTATCGCGGCAGCGTGGTGTGTCCCATCAGGTACTTGTCAATGGCGTGTGCACACTGGCGCCCTTCCCGGATAGCCCAGACGACCAGGGACTGGCCGCGGCGCATGTCACCCGCAGCAAACACCTTCTCCAGTGAGGTGCTGTAGGCGTTGTCGCCCTCTGTTTCACTCTTGACGTTGCCGCGTGCGTCGAGCGCGACACAGAGTTCGTCGATCATGCCCTCGTGGACCGGGTGGACAAATCCCATGGCGAGCGCAACCAGGTCAGCCTTGAGTTCGAATTCGGAGCCTTCAACCTCGTTCATCTGCCAGTTGCCCTTGTCGTCCTTGCTCCATTCGACCTTGACGCAGGTCAGTGCCCTGACGTTGCCGTTGCCATCATCGAGGAATTCCCTGGTCGCTACCTGCCAGATGCGCTCGCAGCCCTCTTCCTGCGAGGAGGAGGTCCGCATCTTGTTCGGCCAGTCTGGCCAGACAGTACCCTTGTCTTCCTTTTCAGGCGGACGCGGCATGATCTCGATCTGCGTGACACTGGCTGCGCCGTGGCGATTCGAGGTGCCAATACAGTCAGAACCGGTATCGCCTCCGCCGATCACGACGACGTGCTTGTCCTTCGCCGAGATGACACGCTCCTTGTCGTGTACGCCCTGCACCCACTTGGTGTTGGCCTTGAGGAAATCCATGGCGAAATGGACGCCGTTGAGATCGCGGCCGGGGACTGGCAGATCGCGCGGCTTCTCGGCACCGCCGGTCAGCGCAATGGCGTCGAAATTCTCAAGCAGTTTTTTCGCAGAAACGTCCTTCCCGATGTATGTATTGGCCCTGAACTCGACGCCCTCTGCCGCCATCTGGCGCATGCGGCGGTCGATGATGCTCTTGTCGAGCTTGAAATCGGGAATACCGAATCGCAGCAGGCCGCCGATGCGGGGCTCCTTCTCGTAAAGGACCACATCGTGACCGGCACGCGCGAGTTGCTGTGCACAAGCCATGCCTGCAGGACCGGAGCCGACCACCGCAACGCGCTTGCCGGTGCGGTGCTCCGGAATATCCGGCTTGATCCAGCCCTCTTCCCAGGCTTTGTCAACAATGGCGCACTCGATGGTCTTGATGGTGACCGGCATGTCCTCGATGTTCAGGGTGCAGGACTCCTGGCAAGGCGCCGGGCAAATGCGTCCCGTGAACTCGGGAAAGTTGTTGGTGGAATGCAGCATGTCACTCGCTGCCTTCCACTCGCCGCGGTAGACAAGATCGTTCCAGTCAGGAATGAGGTTGTCGACCGGGCATCCCATGTGGCAGAAGGGAATGCCGCAATCCATACAGCGTGCGCCCTGGTTGCTGAGCTCCACATCCTCAAGTGGTATAACGAACTCCCGGAAATTGTTGACGCGATCGCCAACAGGCGCATAGCTGCGCTCCTGGCGGTCGTATTCCAAAAAACCTGTTGGCTTACCCATGATTCATCTTCCTCAGGCAACTTTTGCTTCTTGCTGCGCCTGCATTTCGAGCAAGGCGCGGCGATATTCGACAGGCATGACCTTGACGAACTTCGGCAGGTATTGATCCCAGTTATCGAGAATCTCTCTGGCAACATCCGAATCCGTGCAGGCCAGGTGATTCTCGATCAGCTGGCGCAGGCGAATGGCATCGAAGCGTGTCATGTCGTGGCTGACATCGACACGTCCCTTGGTCTCGAGATCGCCACCCTGGTGCTCGAGCGCCTCGAGTGCGTCGTCCTCGGCAAGAATCGGCTCCAGCTCGACCTGCGCCATGTTGCAGCGTTCTTCGAAATCACCATTACCGTTGAGCACATAGGCGATACCACCCGACATACCAGCTGCAAAATTGCGCCCTGTCGGCCCGAGACAGACGACGATACCGCCCGTC
>JARFQQ010000141.1 GCA_029287695.1 Gammaproteobacteria bacterium
GGAAAGGCCCGGGGAATCGCGCGCCGGGATCGAATAGAGCCGCAAAGGACGCAGGGCGGTTTATGACTGACGCTTTCATGCCAGCAGTGTTTCCCATTTGTCCAGGCCTTTGTGCCCTTCGTGTTCTTCGTGGTGAAAATATCCTGCGGCAACGACACTTGTGGTTACGGGATTGAACCACAAAGAACACTAAGAACGCGAAGGTAACCAGGGTGGGTTAACAGATCGATTGGACTGAAAACGGGAAAAACCGACATCGATTCTTCAGTCTTTGTGCTCTTTGTGTCCTTCGTGGTGAAATATTCCTAGAAAAGATCCATCTGGTCGCCGGGTAGTGTCGGTTCCTCCTCGAGGATGCCCCGGCCATCATCTTTGGCCTCGCTGCGCGTCGACTCGTAGCGATTTGCCGGGTTGTGAATAGCGCCCCTTCCTTTTACAGGCTTGTTTCCGGGTCGGGACATGACGGACAATCAGTCTTCCTGTCACGAGGTTTCGGTTTATGTCTGAAGAAGCGCGTTTTACGCTTACACTGGAGCACCTTGAGGATTACGAGTTCAAGGTGAAATTCGACAAGAAAATTCTCGACGATATGCTCGTCGACGAGCCGCCGCCGCTGGGAGGTCTCGCCGGGCCGAATCCCTCACGGTTGCTCGCTGTCTCCGCCGCGAACTGTCTCAGTGCGAGTCTGCTCTACTGCATCAACCGCGGAGAGGTTCCTCCCGCCAGTGTCACGACCGAGGCAACAGTCACGATCGTGCGCAACGAGAAAAAACGCCTGCGTATCGGTCGTATCGACGTTGCGCTGCAGATGTCCGAAGCGCTCTCGGGAGCGCAGAAGACGAAACGCTGTATGAATCTCTTCGAGGATTTTTGCGTTGTCAGCGACTCCATCCGAAATGGTATCCCGATCGGCGTGGAAGTCATGGATCACACCGGCGAGGTCATCCACAGGAATGACGACTGACACCGACCTGCTGCAGCGCTTCCTGTTCGAGGGAGCCGGCGTGCGCGGCGAATTCGTCAGGCTCGGCAGCAGTTTCCGCGCGCTGCTCGACAAGCATGACTACCCGCCAGCCATTGCTCGCCAGCTCGGCAAGGCGCTGGCTTCGGTGTCCCTTCTGTCGGCGACTATCAAGCTCGAGGGCTCGCTGATCCTTCAGGTTCAGGGTGATGGCCCCATGCATACGCTCGTGGCGCAGGCCGACAGCCAGGGTGGAGTCCGGGGTCTCGCCCGCTGGCAGGGCGAGGTTACGCACCACAACGCGACACTGGCCGAACTTGCCGGAAGGGGACACATTGTGATGACTGTCGATGCCGATGGCAGCGAGCGTTACCAGGGGATTGTCGAACTGCATGAAGAGTCGCTGGCAGAGACGTTGCGGGAATATTTCCTGCGTTCGGAGCAGCTTCCGACGCGCATCTGGCTTGCCAGCCAGGACGATCTTGCAGCCGGGCTGCTGCTGCAGAAGCTCCCGGAAGGCCTCGGGCCGGAAGCCTCATGGGAACATCTCGTTACCCTCAGTGACACCATTACCGGCGGTGAACTCCTCGAGCTGCCGTTCAGTGACCTGCTGAATCGCCTCTATCACCAGGAGACGGTGCGTCTCTTCGATGCGGAGCCGGTTGCTTTCCGCTGCAGCTGTTCAAGGGAGAAGATCGAGCGCGTCCTGCTCGGCCTCGGGCGCCAGGAGGTTGATTCCATTCTCGAAGAGGTAGGCGAGATTCGTGCCGATTGCGAATTCTGTCTCGGCAAGTATCGTTTCGACCGGGTGGACGTGGCCGCGCTTTTCGCCGATGCGATGCCCCCGTCCGGCCGGCAGTAGCCCGGCAAAGGCGCGTCTGACCCGCTTTCTGTTCCGGCAAAAAGACTTGCATTAGCAGGAACGTTAGGATCAAATACGGTCCAAATCACTATCCGGCCGGTGTTTTCGCACCTCTATGCCGGCTTCCAGATGACCAGATACCACGGAGATATCCATTGAGCGAACACATTATCGAAGTCACCGATGACTCTTTTGAAGACGAAGTCCTGAAATCCGGTGAGCCTGTACTTGTCGACTACTGGGCCGAGTGGTGCGGACCCTGCAAGATGATTGCGCCGGTTCTCGAAGAGATTGCCACTGATTACAACGGCAAGATCAAGGTCGTCAAGCTCAATATCGATGACAATCCTGATACGCCCCCGAAGTTCGGTATTCGCGGTATCCCGACCCTGATGCTGTTCAAGGGCGGTGAAGTGGAAGCCACGAAAGTCGGTGCACTCTCCAAATCGCAATTGACAGCATTTATCGACAGCAGCATCTGATTTTCTGGACATCCGCGCGCGGGCTGCTAGAATTCCGATAAATACGCAGTCCGGTTGCGGCCGCTCTCCGCGTACCCTATTCAACTTTTCCTATAACCCGGATCCCCCGACCGACGCTCTCTCTCCGCGTCATCCCCTCTATCTTGCTATGACCAACTGATATGAATCTGACTGAACTCAAACAAATGCCGGTTGCAGAACTGGCAGAACTCGCCCAGTCCATGAAAATCGCCGACACCGGGCGATCACGCAAGCAGGACATGATTTTCGCAATCCTCAAGGCCCATGCAAAGAAAGGCGAGGATATCCATGGCGACGGCGTCCTGGAAATTCTTACGGACGGGTTCGGCTTCCTGCGTTCAGCAGACAGCTCCTATCTCGCAGGTCCGGATGATATCTACGTTTCTCCGAGCCAGATTCGCCGTTTCAGTCTGCGCACCGGCGATACCATCTCGGGCAAGATCCGGCCCCCCAAGGACAACGAGCGCTATTTCGCGCTGCTCAAGGTCGACCAGATCAATTTCGACAAGCCCGAGAACACCAAGAACAAGATTCTTTTCGAGAACTTTACGCCACTGTTCCCGAACGAACAGCTCGTTCTCGAGATTGGCAATGGCAGCACCGAGGACATCACGGCGCGGACCATTGACCTGATCGCGCCGATTGGCAAGGGGCAGCGCGGCCTGATCGTATCGCCGCCAAAGGCGGGCAAGACCATGATGCTGCAGAACATTGCACAAAGCATCGCGCAGAATCATCCCGAGTGTAACCTCATCGTGCT
>JARFQQ010000168.1 GCA_029287695.1 Gammaproteobacteria bacterium
GTCTCTGGCACAAGAATGAACCACGGAATCGCCCTGTGCCGATAAAGGAGCAGATGTGCATAGCTGAACCTGCCGAGGAGGTGACAATCCTTGCGCAGAACCGGGTCGATGTCGAAAGCCATTCAATTTCTCCTCTCTCAAATCTGGCAATAGTGTAACTGGATCAGTGTCTGTTCAGGGGTCGAAGTCAATCATGACCAAGATCCCGGCTGGATCCGGTATCAGAGATCATTTTCTCTTCGAGAAAAATAATCTCCGACACCTGGGAGATACGGTTGATTGAGAACAATCAGCTCCGAAACCCGGGGTCCGCAATGCGGGCGAATCTCTGCGTTCCGCCGGCCATGGAAGACAACACAAACAAAAATGCCCGCTTGCGCGGGCATTCTGTTTCGATCAACGAGTGCGGTTACATCTGTGATGCGACGAAATCCCAGTTGACGAGATTCCACCAGGACTCGAGGTAAGCCGGACGAGCATTACGCTTGTCGATGTAGTAGGCATGCTCCCAGACATCGACGGTCAGCAGCGGCTTCACGCCATCGGTGAGGGGGCAACCCGCATTGCTGGTGTTGCTGATCTCGAGTTCACCGTCTTTCATGACCAGCCAGGTCCAGCCCGAGCCGAAATTGGTTGCTGCAGATGTCGAGAACGCTTTCTTGAAGTCGTCGAATGAACCAAATTTTGCATTGATGGCGTCAGCAAGCGCACCGGTTGGTTCGCCACCTGCATTCGGCGCCATGCAGTTGAAATAGAAAGTGTGGTTCCAGACTTGCGCAGCATTATTGAAGATCCCGCCGGCCGGTGCGGAAGCGACAATCTCTTCCAGTGACTTGTCCTCGAACTCGGTGCCCTTGATCAGGTTGTTGAGGTTCGTGACATAGGTCGCATGGTGCTTGTCGTGATGGAAGTCGAGTGTCTCGGCAGAGATATGCGGCTCGAGAGCGTTTTTTTCGTAAGGGAGATCGGGAAGCTGGTGTTCCATTGTCTTTAACTGCCTCTGATAGTTGTGTTAAACAGAAATGTTACGACAACCGCGGAAGGCTGCCGTAAGAACCGAAAAATCATTCGATGTCGTAGATTTGCAGAATCCCGGAAAGTTTTCCATCCTCATTAACCACGACAAGTGAATTGATTTTGTTCTCGAGCATCTGCTGCTCGGCCTCGGCAAAACGTTCGTTGCCGTCAATCGTCTTCGGTGTGGTCGTCATGATGGAGTCGCAATTCGTATTCCTGAAATCGATCCCTGCCGCGATCGCGCGCCGGAGATCGCCGTCGGTGATGATCCCCAGGACCCTGTCGTGCTCGGCAACGACCGCCGTGCCCAGGCGCCCCTTGTTCATCACGGAAATCGTATCGAGCATACTCGTGCCCGGTGTCACGACCGGCAAGGGCGCTGTATGCATGACATCGCTCACTTTCGTGAGCAGTCTGCGGCCGAGGCTGCCACCGGGATGAAAGCGCGCGAAGTCACCGGGATTGAACTGACGCTCCTCGATCAGTGCAACAGCGATGGCATCGCCCAGCGCCAGCGTCGTGAGCGTTGAATTGGTCGGCGCAAGGTTGTTGGGGCAGACCTCGCGCTCGACCGCCATGGTCAGCACGATGTCGGAATTGCGCGCAAGCGTCGAATTCGAATCACCGACGATGCAGATGACCGGTATACCGAAGCTCTTCAGGCTGGGTATGAGCTTGTTGACCTCGTCTGTTTCTCCCGAATAGCTGATCAGCACGATGATGTCATCCGGCGTGATCATACCCAGGTCGCCATGAAACGCCTCCGCAGGATGCACGAAAAATGCAGGGGTCCCGGTCGATGCAAGCGTGGCAGCGATCTTGGAGCCGATATGGCCGGACTTGCCCATGCCGCAAATGATGGTGTGGCCTTCTGCCTGGCGGATGCACTTCACAGCTTCGGCAAAGCTGCCGTCGATCTGTTTCTCGAGGTCAAGGACGGCCTCTGCCTGCTTGTGCACGGTTTCCTTGCCCAGCCTGATAAGTTCTTCGTCATTCAGCCGCATTGATCATCTCTTGTAACTGCTCTTCATCAAGAATCTCGATGCCGAGATCCTGTGCTTTGGCGAGCTTGGAGCCGGCCGCTTCGCCGGCAACCACATAATCGGTCTTTTTCGACACACTGCCCGCAACCCTTGCACCGAGACCTTCGAGTTGCGCCTTGATCTGATCACGCGGGCGACTCAATGCACCAGTGAGAACAAAGCTCTTGTCGGCAAAGGGCCGGGCAAGTGCATCCGGCCTCTCGATTGCGGGCCAGTGTATACCAGCGGCAAGGAGTTGCTGCAGTACCTCGATATTATGCTCCTGGCGGAAGAAGGAAGCGATATGCGAGGCGACGATCGGGCCGACGTCCGGCGTCTGCTGCAACGCCTCCTCGTCTGCCTGCTCGATTGCTTCGAGTGTCAGGAAATGGTTCGCGAGGCTGCGTGCTGTCGCCTCGCCGACCTCGCGGATGCCCAGCGCATAGAGAAAGCGCGGCAAGGTTGTCGACTTGCTTTTCTCGAGCGCCGCGACCAGGTTCTGCGCCGACTTCTCGCCCATCCGCTCCAGCGATGCAACATCCCCGGCTTTCAGCGCGTAGACATCCGCGACTGTCTTGACGAGCCCTTTCTCATCGAGCTGTTCGACGAGCTTGTCGCCAAGCCCCTCGATATCCATCGCTTTGCGCGAGGCAAAATGCTTGATCCCCTCGCGTCGCTGCGCATTGCAGTAAAGGCCGCCACTGCAGCGCGCAACGGCTTCACCCTCGACGCGCAGGACGTCCGAACCGCAGACAGGGCATCTCGTCGGCAATGCCGGTTTTTTCGCCCCTTTTGGCCGCCTGTCCGGCACAACCTGGACGACCTCGGGTATGACGTCGCCTGCACGGCGAATAATGACGGTATCGCCGATACGTACATCCTTGCGTTCGATCTCGTCCATGTTGTGCAAGGTCGCATTACTGACAGTAACGCCGGCCACAGTGACAGGCTTGAGTCGCGCCACAGGCGTGACAGCGCCAGTCCGGCCAACCTGGAATTCGATGTCCTCGACGACCGTGAGTTCCTCCTGTGCCGGGAACTTGTGTGCGACCGCCCAGCGTGGCGCACGACTCACGAAACCGAGCCTCGCCTGCTCGTCAAAGCTGTCGACCTTGTAGACGACACCATCGATTTCGTAAGGCAGGGTGTCGCGGCGCGCAAGAATATTGGCGTAGTACTCGAGGCACTGGTCGATGCCTTCAAGGTACTTGAGCTCGGGTGAAACCGGAATACCAAGCTTCCTGAGCGCGAGCATGGCCTCTGCGTGTCCGCCGGCGATCGCCCCGGTCACCTGGCCGAGACCGTAGGCGTAGAAAGCAAGGGGACGTTTCGCGGTCAGCCGGGGATCAAGCTGACGCAGGCTGCCTGCTGCTGCATTGCGCGGGTTGGCGAACCCCTTCTCCCCTGCCTTGCGTGCCCGTTCGTTGAGTTTTTCAAAGCCCGCCTTCGGCATGAAGACCTCACCACGCACCTCGAGCACGGCCGGATAATCTTGTCCAAGCAACCTCAGCGGAATGGATTCGATGGTACGCACGTTGCTGGTCACATCCTCGCCACGCTCGCCATCGCCACGTGTCGCCCCCTGGACGAGCTTGCCGTTTTCATAACGCAGGCTGATGGCGAGGCCGTCCAGCTTCGGTTCGGCCGTGTAGGCA
>JARFQQ010000115.1 GCA_029287695.1 Gammaproteobacteria bacterium
CAACACCCTGCCGCTGACCAAGGGCGGCAACTGCGTGCTGTTGCCAAGCGAGGAGGAATCACCCGTCCCGCCGCGCATGACGGCCTGCATCCGTTGCGGCAAGTGCGCCGAGGTCTGCCCTGCGCGCCTGCTTCCCCAGCAGCTCTACTGGTACGCACGTGCAAAAGACTTCGACAAGGTGCAGGACTACCATATCCACGACTGCATCGAGTGCGGCTGCTGTTCGCATGTCTGTCCGTCGCACATTCCTCTCGTGCAGTTCTACCGCTTTGCGAAGACCGAGCTGTGGAAAAAAGAGCAGGAAAAAAAGAAAGCCGACCACGCCCGCAAGCGCCACGAGGCCCGGGTTGCTCGCCTCGAACGGCTCGCAGCCGAACGCAAGTCAAAATTGCGTCGCAAGAAGGAAGCCCTCGACAAGCCGGCCGGCGGCAAGGGCAAGGCTGCCGGCGGTGGCGACGCCAAAAAGGCAGCGATCGAGGCAGCCATGAAGCGCGTCGCCGCGAAGAAAGCCGCCGCCAGGGAACAAACACCTACGAAAGGCGCTGACAACTGATGTCCCTTCCTGTCTACAGCTCGCCGCATTTCGGCCATTCACGAAACGTCACGCGCGTCATGGCGGAAGTGCTGATCGCGCTCACTCCCGCCATCATCGCGCTCTGGTGGTACTTTGGCTGGGGCGTTATCGTCAACATCGTCATCGCGACGCTTGCAGCGGTCGCAACCGAGGCCGCCGTACTCAAACTCCGCGGTCGTCCGCTCAAGCCCCTGGCCGATCTGAGTGCCGTTGTCACGGCCGTGCTATTTGCCATTTCGGTACCGCAACTGCTGCCCTGGTGGATGACAGTCCTCGGCATGATTTTCGCCATCCTTGTCGTGAAACAGCTCTATGGCGGGCTTGGCTATAACCCCTTCAACCCGGCGATGGCGGCCTATGTCTTTCTGCTGATCTCCTTTCCGGCAGAGATGTCGGCCTGGCTGCCGCCGGCAGAACTCAATGACACCCCGCTGTCACTCGGCCAGACCATCGCTGTGATCTTCACGGGCGAATTGCCCAACAGCCTTACATGGGACGCCATCACCATGGCGACACCGCTCGATGTGATGCGAACCGAGCTTGGCCAGGGCGCAATGATCTCGGAGATTCGTACCAGCCCCATCTGGGGCGACTTCGGGGGTGTTGGCCGCGAGTGGGTGGGCAACTGGATTCTGCTCGGTGGCCTCTTCATGCTCTGGCGCAAGACCATCACCTGGCACATTCCCCTTTCGATGCTCGGTGCCGTCCTTGTCTTCGCCACGGCTGCCTGGCTGGCAGAGCCCGAGGCATTCCCCAGCCCGCTCTTTCATCTCTTCAGTGGCGGTTTGCTGCTCGGCGCCTTCTTCATTGCAACCGACCCGGTTTCAGCGGCGACAACCCGCAAGGGCCAGCTGATTTACGGCGCGCTGATCGGTCTGCTCGTCATCATCATCCGTACCTGGGGCAACTATCCGGATGCTGTCGCGTTCGCGGTGTTGCTCATGAACATGGCCGCACCCACGATCGACTACTACACCCAGCCCCGGATCTATGGCGAACAGGAGAAACAGCGTGAGCCGTAACATCCTGGTCTCGGCCCTGATTCTTGGATTCTTCGGTTTCATCGGTGCAACACTTGTCGCTGTTACCGAATTCGGTACGCATGACCGCATTCTCGAGAACGAGCGACAGGCGCTCCTGCAGCAGCTATACGAGATCGTGCCGAAAGACCGGATCGACAACGACATGCTCGCCCACCCGCTGACCGTGAATGCGCAAGAAGCCCTCGGCCAGGAAAGCTCGCTCGTGTATGTGGGTGAAAAAGATGGCCAGCTTTCCGCCATGGTATTCCAGGCGACTGTGCCGGATGGCTATTCCGGCCCGATTCGTCTTCTCGTCGGCGTGGATCGCAACGCTGTGCTGCTCGGCACACGGGTGATCGCCCACAAGGAGACACCGGGGCTTGGTGACAAGATCGAGCAGGAGAAATCGGACTGGATCCTCGGCTTCGCGGGAAAATCACTCACGGACCCGAAACTCGACCGCTGGAAGGTGAAAAAGGATGGCGGGGATTTCGACCAGTTCACTGGCGCAACCGTCACACCACGGGCAGTTGTCAACGGTGTCAGGCGTGTCCTGCTCTACTTTGATAAACAGAAAGATGCGCTGTATAACGATTACCTCGAGAAGACAAAAAGCAAGCCATGAGTGCAACCTATCGCGACATCATCAATAACGGCCTCTGGACTAACAACCAGGCCCTCGTGGCCCTCCTTGGTCTCTGCCCGCTGCTGGCAACCAGCAACACAGCCATTAATGGACTTGGACTGGGCCTGGCAACCACGCTTGTGCTGCTGCTTTCAAATACCACGGTTTCCCTGATACGCAATCTTGTTCGCCCCGAAGTACGCCTGCCTGTCTTCGTGCTCGTTATCGCCTCCTTCGTCACGGCTGTCGAACTCAGCATGAACGCCTGGTTCCACGACCTGTACAAAATTCTCGGTATCTTCATCCCGCTGATCGTCACCAACTGTGCCATTATTGGCCGGGCGGAGGCCTTCGCATCCAAGAATACGGTGCCCAAAGCCGCGCTCGACGGGCTTATGATGGGCCTGGGTTTTGCGACGGTGCTCTTTACCCTCGGCGCAACCCGGGAACTCATTGGCCAGGGCACCCTCTTCTCAGGTGCGCACCTGATGTTTGGCGAGATAGCGCGCGGCTGGACGATCGAGATCGCCAATTACAAGGGGGTTCTTCTCGCAATTCTGCCTCCCGGCGCCTTTATCGGGCTGGGAAGCCTGATCGCGGTCAAGAACTGGATCGACAAATCAAGGAAGGAAAGAGCCAGGAAGGAGACACCGGTTGCTGACGAGGGAGAAATTGCGGCGACCTGATGTTGCCGTGCCCGGGTACCGGAAAATATGTTTTTAACCGATAACAATTCATGCAAACCATTTGGAGGAAGCTGATGAAACGTATCACTCTTAGCCTTTTATTTTCACTTGCGATCACGGCGATGCTGTCCATGCAGGCGCAGGCCGCAGACATGGTCGACTTGCCCGACAGCTGCGAAGACAAGGGCATGAACATCATTGTTTGCCCGCTGGACGACGGCGTCGACATGGATGATGCGATCGATTCGATGAAATTGCGCGCCAACAGCCTCAACTTCAAGCTTGTTGCCCATATGCCGCTCTCCGAGCAGGTCAAGGCGATGGGAGAAGACTCCAGGCGCATGGAGATTTTCCAGTTCTGTGACGCCCTGATCGCCAAGAAGATGGTCGAATACAGCATTGTCTTTGCCGGTTTCCTCCCCTGCCGTATCGCTATCATCGAAAATGCAGACGGCAGCGCTTCCATCGTCACGCTCAACATGGACGCCATGATACAAAGTGTTGAACTCACAGAGGAACTGGAGAAGCTCGGATTGATTGTTCGCAACAACATTTTCAGCATTGTCCAGGCTGGAGTGGAAGGCGACCTCTAAGCCCCTGGTGTCGGAGATCGTTTATTGCGATAAATGATCTCCGACACCGATGCCGTATACATGGAGAGATCCCACATGAAATCAGCCATACTGATCAGCACCCTGCTTTTCGCC
>JARFQQ010000150.1 GCA_029287695.1 Gammaproteobacteria bacterium
TTCGCAGTCTCAAACACCTTTTTGCTTATTCCGGCCTTGTCCGCGGTACTCGGTGGCGCCCAGTCGCAGTGGGCGGACTTTTCAAATTTTCATAGCCCACCCCTGTGGGCGATTATTCGCTGTGAGGGCACGGCTCCCACAAGCACATCAAGCAGAACAGGAATCAGTGCTGCAGAATCTGGCTCAGGAAAAGCTTCGTACGTTCGTGCTGCGGGTTATCGAAGAACTCCCCGGGCTTGTTCGACTCGATGATTTCGCCTCCGTCCATGAAAATGACAGAATCGGCAACTGTCTTGGCGAAGCCCATCTCGTGCGTCACGCAGAGCATGGTCATGCCGCTCTCGGCGAGTTCGACCATGACGTCGAGCACCTCCTTGATCATCTCCGGATCGAGTGCCGAGGTCGGCTCATCGAACAGCATGATGCGGGGATTCATGCAGAGACTTCTCGCGATTGCGACACGCTGCTGCTGGCCGCCCGAGAGCTGGCCCGGATACTTGGTGGCCTGGTCGGGTATCTTGACGCGCTCGAGATACTTCATGGCGTTCTCTTCCGCCTCCTTGCGCGGCATCTTGCGTACCCAGATGGGTGCGAGACAGCAGTTCTCGAGCACCGTGAGGTGGGGGAAGAGATTGAAGTGCTGAAAGCACATACCGACTTCGCGGCGAATCTGGTCGATATTCTTGATGTCATTGGTCAGCTCGATACCATCGACGATGATCTTGCCGCGCTGGTGCTCCTCGAGCCGGTTGATACAGCGGATCACAGTCGACTTGCCGGATCCGGACGGACCGCAGACAACAATACGCTCTCCCCGCCTGACCTCGAGATTGATGTTCTTGAGCACGTGGAAATCACCGTACCACTTGTGCATACCGATGATCTCAACGGCAGGTATTTCTTCGTTCGTCTCTGCAACGTCTTCCGTCATAACTCTTGTCTCTTGAAGTCAGTGGCCGGTATGGAGCTTGCGCTCGAGCGCCTGGCTGTAACGCGACATGCCAAAACAGAAAATCCAGAAGGTCACGGCCGCGAATACGTAGCCTTCGATCGAGAAGCCGAGCCACTTGGTGTCCTGGGTAGCAGACTGGATCATGGCAAGCAGATCGAAAAGCCCGATGATCAGCACCAGCGTTGTGTCCTTGAAGAGGGCGATGAAGGTGTTGACGATACCGGGAATGACGAGCTTCAGTGCTTGCGGCAGGATAATCAGCCCCATGCTTTTCCAGTAACTCAGGCCGAGCGCCTCGGCTGCCTCGTACTGGCCTTTGGGGATTGCCTGGAGTCCGCCGCGCACCACCTCTGCCATGTAGGCCGACTGAAACAGGACGATCCCGATGAGTGCCCGCAACAGCTTGTCGAACTGTGCCCCCTCCGGCAGGAAGAGTGGCAGCATGACAGAAGCCATGAAGAGAACGGTGATGAGCGGCACCCCTCTCCACAATTCGATGAAGGCAACCGAGAGCGCCCGGACGATGGGCATCTTGGAGCGGCGCCCCAGGGCAAGCAGGATACCGAGCGGCAGGGCCGCCACGATACCTACCGCCGCAAGCACGAGCGTCAGGGTGAGCCCTCCCCAGAGGCTTGTTTCGATGTGCTCGAGGCCGAATGCACCACCGGAAAGCAGGTAATACCCGATGATCGGGAAACCGAACAGGATGAACATGCCAAGCCATTTCTTCCAGGGGAAGTTCTTGATGAACATCGGGATCATCAGTAACACGAAAAGAATGGCCATGAGGTTGATACGCCATTGCTCGGCTTCCGGGTAGAGGCCGTACATGAACTGCTTGAAACGTACCGAGACGAATACCCAGCAGGCGCCACCACTGGAGCAGTCTTCACGACTCGTGCCGATCCAGTCGGCCTTGATGAAGGCCCAGTCGATGAGCGGCATGAGTGTTTTCCAGACAATGTATGCCGCCAGCAGTGTGAGCAGACTGTTCAGCCAGCTCGAAAAGAGGTTTTGCCTGAGCCATCCGATGACGCCTGTCTGGCTCACCGGCGGTGGGAGATCTTCATGCGGAGTGTGCTGAATCACGGCCATGCTATCGCTCCACCAGCGCCATTTTATTGTTATACCAGTTCATGAACAGCGAGATGAGCAAGCTGATTGTGAGATAGACCATCATGGTCATGAAGATGATCTCGACGGCCTGGCCAGTCTGGTTCAGGGTTGTGCCTGCGAAAACAGCCACCAGGTCGGGATAGCCGACTGCCGCGGCAAGCGACGAGTTCTTCGTCAGGTTGAGATACTGGCTGGTCAGTTGCGGAATGATGACACGCATGGCCTGCGGGATGATAACGAGCTGCAGTGTTTTTGCGGGACGCAGTCCGAGAGCGTAGGCGGCCTCGGTCTGGCCATGGCTGACAGCCTGAATGCCGGACCGGACGATCTCCGCGATGAAGGCGGCCGTGTAAATCGAGAGCGCAAGCAGAAGGGCCGCGAGTTCCGGAATAATCGTCATCCCGCCCCTGAAGTTGAACCCCTTGAGTTCCGGCAGATTCCAGTTCAGCGGCATACCGGTGACAACATAGGCGACTGCCGGGAGTGTGACCAGTATTGCAAGCGAAACCCAGAAAGTATGGAACGGCTGACCGGTCGCCGCCTGGCGTTTGTGCGCCCAGCGGACGAGAAAGACAACAGCAATGATAGCCACGAAAAGTGCGATCAGCACCCAGAGGAAGGCCGACTCGAAGACGGGCGCCGGCAGATAGAGGCCACGACTGTTGAGAAAGAAGGCATCACTGAAATTGACGCTCTGCCTCGGATGGGGCAACAGCGGCAGCATGGCAAAGTACCAGAAGAGAATCTGGAGCAGCAGCGGGATGTTGCGAAAGGTCTCGATGTAGACGGTTGCAATCTTGGCGATCAACCAGTTATTTGAGAGCCGCGCGACACCGATGATGAAACCGAGAATGGTGGCAAGGATGATGCCCAGGAACGAGACCAGCAGCGTATTGAGCAGGCCGACGAGAAAAGTCCGGCCAAAGGTATAAGTCTCGTCATAGGGAATGAGGCTCATGAGGATGCCGAATCCCGCCTCGTTATTGAGAAAATCGAAACCGGTGCTGATTCCTCGCTTTTCGAGGTTGTGCAGCGTGTTACTGAAGATATAGGCGAAGAAAGCGAATACAGCCGCGAGGACGATGACCTGGAAAATCAGGGCCCGCTTGTCCGGATCGTTCCATAACGGCGGCCTGGAAGGCATCTGGTCTTGGTTATCCATCGGCATCGACCGGGACTGTTATTCTCTGTTGAAATGAGCCCGGCCTGCATCGCAGGCCGGGGAGGAGATGACGATCAGCGGATCGGCGGGGCGTACTGGATACCGCCGTCTGCCCAGAGCGCGTTCAGACCGCGCGAGATGCCGAGCGCCGAGCCCTTGCCGACATTGCGCTCGAATACTTCGGAGTAGTTGCCAACCTGCTTGACGATGCTGTAAGCCCAGTCGTCGGGGAGTCCAAGCCCCTGACCCTTGATACCCTCGAGGCCGATCAGGCGTCGAACGTTGGGATTGGTGGAACTCTCCTTGAGATCATCGATGTTTGCAGAAGAGATACCGAGTTCCTCTGCATTGAGCATCGCGCTGAGCGACCAGCGAACGATCTTGAACCAGTCCTCGTCACCGTTGCGCACCACCGGGCCCAGAGGCTCTTTGGAAACGACTTCCGGAAGCACAATGGCACTCTCCGGTTTGGCCAGCTGGATGCGCAGTGCATAGAGCTGGGACTGGTCAGAGGTCAGCACGTCACAACGGCCGGCCTCGAAAGCCTTGATGGTCTCTTCGGAGCGATCGAAGGTGATGGGTGTGTATTTCATGCCCTTGGAGCGAAAGTAATCGGCCAGGTTAAGCTCTGTCGTGGTACCAGCCTGGATACAGATTGCGGCACCATCGAGCTCGGTCGCGCTCTTGACGCCGAGATCCTTGCTGACGAGAAAGCCCTGTCCGTCATAGTAATTCACACCGGCAAAGTTCAGGCCGAGGTTACTGTCGCGCGTCAGTGTCCAGGTTGTGTTGCGAGACAGCATGTCGATCTCGCCTGACTGGAGTGCAGTAAACCGCTCCTTGGCAGTCAGCGGCGTGAACTTGACCTTGCCTGCATCGCCAAAGACGGCCGCTGCAACCGCCCGGCACATATCAACATCGATACCGGTCCAGACGCCCTTGTCGTTGGACTGGGAAAACCCGGCAAGGCCGGTGGTGACACCGCACTGCACGTGCCCCTTCTCCTTGACCGCATCAAGTGTTGCTCCGGCATGTGATGCCGTCGAGAATGTCATTGCCGCGGCAAGCGCCGTGGCAGAAATAACTGCTTTGTGGTTCATTGGTTACCCTCCATCGGGGTGCTTTTATTTGAGTCGTTAGGGAAATGACAGGCAGGCCGCGTCTGCCCGATGCTTCATGGAGTATTACGCCATGCCTCACAGGCGTCAAGCCATGACAGCGGGTACGCGCTTTTATATCTCTCAAAAGCTGCTTCGTTCACCACGCTGGTGCATGAATCCTGCCGTATGCAACATCATCGTGCATGCAGTTGCTTTTGTGCCCCCTGGTCGCAGTGTTTACAATGCCGGCATCTATCACTGATGGTCATCGCCTGATGCAGGATTCACTCGACAGCCTCAATGAGCGTCTCAAAGCCTTTGCGCTGGAACGCGACTGGGAGCAGTTCCACTCACCGAAGAATCTCTCCATGGCGCTTATCGCGGAGGCTGCAGAACTCGTGGAGCATTTCCAGTGGCTCAGCGAGGAACAGAGCTACCGGCTCGATGCCGGGAAGCGCGAAGCCGTTGCCATGGAGATGGCCGACATCCTGATTTTCCTTCTGCGCTGTGCAGAGCGTCTGGATATCGACCTGGTGGAATCGGCCTGGAAGAAAATCTCCATCAACGAATCCCGCTATCCTGCAGACAAGGTGCGGGGC
>JARFQQ010000175.1 GCA_029287695.1 Gammaproteobacteria bacterium
CCGAACTTGAAGGGATTGACGCCGAGTTCGGCTTCGAGTTCCAGGCCACGCTTCAGTCCGGAGCGCGCATATTCGCCCGGCAGCATTTCCGCGGTCTTTTTCACGCTGAGATCGAGGTTACCCATGTCCCAGGTTTCGAAATCAGCAAATTCGTCTTCCGATGACAGCAGTGGATGCGCCTCGCCATCACCCTTGTTCTGCGTCACCTCGTAGAGGCGCTCCCATTTCTGTCGCGCTTCTGCATAATCACGATCGAGCGGTTTGCCGTCGTCGAAATCATCCTGCAAGGCGAACATCATACCATTCGAGAGGTTACCGTTATGCGGGATAGCGATCACGTCGCCGCCCGTCTTGTCCTCGTAACCCTGCATCCAGCGCCAGAGGTCGCGTGGATTCGGGCTGCCGACCGGCGGTGTTGTTGTATAGGGTTCCACCAGGCCTGCGCGGGACGGGCCATCACGGAAGATCACGTTACGGTGCAGATTGTTACCCTTGACCAGAGAGGTCCATTCGAAGGCGATGAATGTCGTGAAGCGGTGCGGCTCGTTGAATTCTTCAGCGGCCTGGATGAGATCGTCCCACACCCGCCGGTATGCAGGGTTGCCCGGCTGATAGTTAATCACCACGGGAACCTTGCCCTGTGAAAACATGCCAGTCAGGCGAAAGGCAGCGTCTGCCGCATCCTGGCCACCCTTGTTGAATGCCTCGTGGAACTCCTTGCCGACGGGATCGGCGAGGATCTCCGGTGTGCCCTTGATGATGTCAGTGATGGCGCCCATACCGTCGGAATGATCGGTGATCATGTAGAAATCCAGCGGACGACTGAGCTTGACCGGCTGACCACTATTGGAGACGACCTGCTCGCCGCGAGCGAAGCGGTAGGCATCGCGTGGTCCCAGCGTTGTACCACCACCCGCTGCATCGGCCGAGATCCGGGTATGCACATGCGTATCACCGAAATAGACGTCGGTGGGAAAGCCTCTATCGGCATAGGGGGAGTAAGGACGTCCTTCAAACGCACTTGCCACTGCCCCGTCTGTATCCATGGCATGAACGGGAATGCTGGTGAACAGCGATATTGCCAAAATACTCAATAGAGGCTTATTCTTCATGAACATTGGCTCCTCCTGCAGTGGTGGGTCCGAAACAAGTTTGTTCATTGTATGGTCGGCGCTGCCATGTCAGATATGCAATTTTCGAAAAAATCGACAAACAGAGATCTGAATGGCGTCTCAAGCTAGCTACACCAGTCCCTGCGCCATCCGCGGTTCCTACAGGACGGATGACATGGTGAAGTTCGCTGTCGAAGCTGCTCCGTGGCAAATCGTTGTCAAACCGCTGGATGGAAGACCATTCCATAATGAAAAGGATTACCTTGTTACACCGAACATCATTCTCTACCGCGAACGGTTCAAATCGGCCATCAAGGTCTGTGGGCTAACACCCGAAAATTCATTCACATTCAGTCTCCCCTTAAGCCGCGGAAATCAGCTGCAATACTGGAATGATGAGGAGATTGCCAACAGGTTTCCTGTATCCATGCCGGATGCAGCAGATGCAATTTTCGACGATGGCCAAAGGCATCTCATGGTCATCATCAACCTGCAATTCCTCAAAGAGACATTCACGGAAGAGACATACGACAATCTTGTTAAAATCTCCCGTAGCCGCTGGATGCCTTTCGCCCAGGAGCGGCTTTGTTCTCTGGCCACGAGACTGGTGAGCATTCTTGACGAGACCGCTTCATACCACACCATTCTGTCCAGCAACACAGCGATAGAGACCCTGGAACTTGAACTGGCCGAAACCCTGTCACACATCGTCTCTTCTCAGAATGTGTCGCGTTACCGACCCGGGATGCCCCAAAGCAGATTAGGGCTGAGGAAATCACTGGCTCTCCTGCTCGATGAGAAGACCAGCCATCGTTCGATATCAGAACTCTGCGATGAAGCTACTATCAGCCAGCGCAGCCTCGAGTACGCATTCAGGAATACTTTTGGCTTGACGCCCCTGGCCTTCCAGAGGCTCAGGAGACTCTATCGCGCCAACCTGGCCTTGAGGAATACTGATAACTTGCAAGCCAGTGTCTCTGAAATTGCCCTTCAGAATGGTTTCTACGAACTGGGGCGATTCGCGCAATATTACCAACAGGTATTTGGCGAACTGCCATCGAGCACACTGAGATCACAAGATTATCTCCGGGAGAGTTACAGCTCTCCATTACTCCGGAAAGGAAGGCGAGTTGAGAGCGATATCAGACAGCTCTTGCTGTCGTGAAGAGGTTGTAGAAATTATCCCGCGTGATCGTGGCGAGTTCATCGACGTCAATTCCTCGCAACTCCGCGATGGTTTCCGCCACGCGGCCGACATACTTGGGCTCATTGGGTTTGCCACGATAAGGTGTCGGGGCAAGGTAGGGAGAGTCGGTCTCGATAAGCATGCGTTCGATCGGCACTTTCATTGCCACGTCACGCAACTCTTCGGCGTTTTTGAACGTCACGATGCCCGAGAAGGAGATGTAGAATCCCAGCTCCATCGCCTGCTGCGCCATCTCCCAGGTCTCGGTGAAGCAGTGCATAACGCCGCCTGCCTCTTCTGCATGCTCTTCCTGCAGGATCCTGATCGTGTCCTCTCGCGCATCGCGCGTATGAATGATGAGCGGCTTCTGGCAGGCGTTGGCCGCACGGATATGAGTGCGAAAACGTTCGCGTTGCCAGTCGCAGGACTCCCTCTCCGAACGGAAGTAGTCGAGCCCTGTCTCGCCGATGGCAACATTTTTTGGATGCGCAGCGAGTTCGACGAGTTCCTCCACCGTCGGCTCATGCCGGTCGTGATCATTCGGGTGAACGCCGACCGAGACAGAAACCTCCGGGTGATCGTCGACAAGTTTGAGCATGGCCGGATAACTTTCGAGGTCGATGCTGACGCAGAGCATGTGCTCGATGCCTTCAGCTTTTGCGGACGCAAGCATGGCGTCGAAACTGCCGTCATAAGCAGAGAGATCCACCCTGTCGAGGTGGCAATGGGAGTCAACGAGATGCATCGCTCGAAGGATTACATCGTGAAGGTCGGCACGTCCGAGTCGATGATGCCCTCGAGCAGGCCCTCGATCTTGTTGCGGGTACGGCCCTTGTCCTGGTCGCTGAATTGTACCCCGATACCGGGTATGCGGTTACCGACAGCAGCGCGCGGAGTGATCCAGACAATCTTGCCGGCAACGGGGCGGCGCTCGGTATCGTCGGGAAGCGTGATCAGCATGAAGACTTCATCACCGACCTTGTAATCCTCGGTGGTCTTGATGAAGACACCGCCGTTCTCGATAAAGGACATGTAGCCCTGGTGAAGCTGGTCGACCGTTTCGAAACGGACATTCAGCATCTTCTGGCCGACACTGCCTTCATTCATTTTCCTGACTCCGTGTAGCTGATCAACAAGGACTCGAGCTGCAACTGGTAATTGAGGTTGCGCTTGCCGAGACCCTGACCCAGATTGGTGATATTAGAGAGTAATGACACAAGTTTTACCGAATCGGGCAGCCGTGGCAAGCCGGATATCATCCGCATCAGGTCAGTGTCCTGCATGGCGGCAGCCCCGGCTTGCGAGTGACGCAAGAGATCGAGGGTCCAGCGGTAGAGCCATTCGAGCAGCTGGCCGCTGTCGACCTCACACCAGGAAGCTGCAAGCGAGGCCGGTTGCTGCTGTCCCTTGAGCAATCCTGCGAAGGATTTCTGCAATTTCCCGTATGTTTCCTCCTGCCCTCCCTCGGCAAAACGCAGGGCGCGCAGCGGGAGTTTGTTGCTGCATGCCAGAAGTCGTGCCCAGTCAGCGCTGGAATTCTGCTGCTGCAGCCATGCCAGCGACTCTTCTTCGCGAGGCCTGGGAAAGGCGACTTTCTGGCAACGGGAACGGATCGTTGCCGACAGCTGTGCCGGACGGTCAGAGACAAGCAGCAGATGGTTTTCCGGAGCAGGCTCCTCAAGGGTTTTCAACAAGCTGTTGGAAGCGGAGAGGTTCATGGCATCGGCCGGAGAGATGATGCAGACACGACAGGCGGCAATCTGGGGAGTCAGCGTCGCATCTTCGATGTAGGCCCGGACCATGTCGACCTTGATCGCCTTGCCCGGCTCCTCCGGCATCACCTCGACGAGGTCAGGGTGGTTTCCTGCCTGAAGCAGCCTGCAGGAGTGACACGCACCGCAGGGATACTCACCGCCTGCCGAGCAGAGCAGCGATTCGGCGAGCAGCCTCGCGAACAAACGCTTGCCGGTTTCTGCCTCGCCATAGAGCAGCATGGCATGGGGCATACGCTCCTGGCTGCGGTACTGATAGAGAAGCTGCCACGTCTCTTTCTGCCAGGGATAGATGCCCTGCATCAGGCCCTTCCCGCAAGAAATGGCGTCAAAATATTACTGATCTGCTCTTGCACCAGGTCGAGCTCCAGCGATGCATCGATAATCTTGACGCGTTCGGGCTGTTGATGCGCAATCTGCAGATAGGCCTCCCGGACGCGCTGGAAGAACGCGAGTCTCTGTCGCTCGAAACGGTCCGGCTCGGAGCGTTTCGCGGCGCGCGCAAGCCCGGTCTCGACCGGAAGATCGAGTAACAGCGTCAGGTCCGGCCGCCGGCTTCCCTGGACAAGATTCTCGAGGGTTGCAATGGCCGAGGTGTCGAGTTGCCGGCCGCCGCCCTGGTACGCATAGGTCGCATCGGTGAACCTGTCACAGATAACCCACTTCCCGGCCTCGAGGGCAGGCAGGATTTTGTTATGCAGATGTTCTGCGCGCGCAGCGAACATCAGCAACAACTCGGTGAGGTCATGCATACCATCATGCGTGTGCCCGAGAAGCAGTTCACGCAACTCCTCGCCAAGCGGCGTGCCGCCCGGTTCACGAGTCAGCAGCAGATCGTGACCATGGCTGCGCAGGAGGCTTTCGGTAAAGGCAATGTTGCTGCTCTTGCCCGCCCCCTCGATACCCTCGACTGTGATGAAGAGGGAGTTCAATTCTTTTTCCGGTTCTGCAGGTATTTCTTGACCGCCCGGTTGTGCTCCTGGAGCGTCCTGGAGAAAGTATGGCCGCCGTTGCCGTCAGCAACGAAGTAGAGCGTATCACCATCTGCCGGGTTCAGTGCCGCGTTGATGGACTCGCGCCCCGGAAGACAGATGGGCGTGGGTGTCAATCCGGGCCGGGTATAGGTGTTGTACGGAGTATCGGTCGTAAGGTCCTTCTTGCGGATGTTGCCGTCATATGAATCGCCCATGCCATAGATGACGGTCGGGTCAGTTTGCAGCAGCATGCCTTTCTCAAGGCGCCGGACGAAGACACCGGCAACAGCATGCCTCTCCTCGGGCAGCCCCGTCTCCTTCTCGATGATTGAGGCCAGTGTCAGTGCTTCGTAAGGGGTCTTCAGTGGCAGATCCTCGCTGCGATTCTCCCACTCCTCGGCAAGGACTCTCTGCATCCGCTCATATGCGCGTTTCAGAAAATCGACATCCGTGGTACCTCGCGGGAAAAGATAGGTATCCGGAAAAAAACGGCCTTCAGGATATTGACCCTGGTAACCGATGTTCTGCATCAACTGCTCGGTACTGAGACTTTCCGGCAGGGTCTGGACCAGCATCGGGTGTCCCCGCACCGCGTCGAGCGCCTGGTCGAAATTCCAGCCTTCGATGAGTGTGAGGGAATACTCGATGACCTTGCCGCGCACGAGCCGCTCCAGCAGCATCTCCGGCGTGGTGCCCGCCGGTATAAGGTATTCGCCGGCCTTGATCTTGTTGGAGACCCCCAGGTCCTTGGCCAGCGCGCGCAGGTAGAGCGGCTGCCGCAGTATGCCCTTGCTCTCGAGGTCATTGGCGACGGCAGTCAGCGAAGTCCCCGGCCTGACCTGGTAGTTGAATCCCTCGCCCGAAATCTGGAGCGGGGTGGTACGAAATCGCTGGTAGTCCTGCCAAAGCCAGTACCCGGCTGCCGCGAGTACGACGACCAGCAGTAAGAATGCGACGAATACGCCACCGCCCTGGGATTGCCTGGAGGTATAAATCATTCTGTCCTGAGTAATTTGTCGATCGCGGCACTTATTTCATCTGGGACCGCATGAATATCAAACTGGTTCCCGTTACATTCGCTGACCGGAACCAGGCCCGTTGCGTTCGTCAGGAAAACCGCCTCTGCCTGTTCAAGCACGTCCGCTTTCTCCCTGACGATCTTGACGGGCAAGCCGGCACGACTGGCCACATCAAGTACGAACTCGCGCATCACCCCGGCGACACCGGATCGCTGCAGATCCGGAGTAATGAGTCCCCCCCGGGCATACCAGAAAAGGTTGCTCATGATGCCCTCGACAAGAAAGCCATCCGCATCGCAGAGGATTCCCTCGCCGCAGCCGGCGGCTGCAGCTTCACGGGCAGCCACGACCTGCTCGAGCCGGTTGAGGGTCTTCAGACCCGCAAGTACCCCGCCCGTGGCAAGCCGGGTCCGGCAGAGATGCGCGCGTATCCCCCGGGGGGCATCATGAACAGCGGGGGACCATGGACGCGTGTAGAGGAGGCGTGTTGGCTCTCCTTCACCGGGAAAGTATCCGCGTCCCTGCTGGCCACGCGTGATGATGATCTTCAGAATCCGGCGCCCTTGCCCGGGAAGGCTGCGCGCCTCGTCGAGCAGCAGGGAGCTTTCGGGCGGGGTGATTCCAAGCACCTCGCATCCATGCTGAAGACGCGTCATGTGGCGGTCCCACAGGGGCGCCTCGTCATCGATGAAGGCTATAGTCTCGAAAAGACCGTCACCGTATTGCAAACCACGGTCCAGAACAGGAAGGCATTCACTGCTCTGGCCATTGATCAGCAAGGGTTAGTCCTGAAAGCGTTTGAAAACGAGTGTGCCGTTGGTTCCACCGAAACCGAAGGAGTTCGAGAGAGCAACATCAATCTTCATTTCACGTGCACTGTTCGGCACGTAATCCAGATCGCATTCGGGATCCGGATCATCATGGTTGATTGTCGGCGGTGCGACCTGATCCTGCACGGCGAGCGCCGAGAAGATGGCCTCGACACCACCAGCAGCCCCGAGCAGGTGGCCGATCATGGACTTGGTCGAGCTCACTGCAAGCTTGTGTGCATGGTCGCCGAACGCGCCCTTGATCCCGTTTGTCTCAGCAAGATCGCCTGCCGGAGTCGAGGTGCCATGTGCATTAATGTAATCTACATCTTCCTTGTTGATGCCGGCATCCATCAGCGCGAGTTCCATGCAGCGCCCGGCACCCTGCCCGTTCGGTGACGGCGAGGTCATATGATAGGCATCGGAGTTCATCGCAACGCCGACGATCTCGGCATAGATTTTCGCGCCACGCGCCTTCGCATGCTCGAGTTCCTCGACCATCATGACACCGGCGCCATCGCCAAGTACGAAACCGTCACGACCACTGTCCCACGGACGGCTTGCAAGCTCCGGCTCGTCGTTACGCGTCGAGAGAGCGCGCGCAGCAGCAAATCCACCGATACCAATTGGCGTAGTCGCATATTCGGCGCCGCCGGCGAGCATGGCATCCACGGTGCCGAACTGGATCATGCGAACAGCATCGGCGATATTGTGCGCACCTGTACTGCAGGCCGAGACGATGGAGATATTGGGTCCCTTGTAACCATGCATGATCGAGAGGTTACCGGCCACCATGTTGATGATGGCTGAAGGGACAAAAAACGGCGAGATCTTGCGCGGACCCTTCTTGAGGAAAGCATCGTAGTTGTTCTCGATGGTGTAGATGCCGCCAATTCCGGCGCCGATGGCGACACCGATGCGCTCGGCATTCTCGTCGGTCGTCTCGAGCCCCGAATCGCGAATGGCCTGGATACCGGCTGCCATGCCGTAGTGAATGAAGGGGTCCATCTTGCGCGCATCTTTCTGCGAGATGTATTCGGTGATGTCGAAATCAACAATGGTACCGCCGAAGCGCACACTGAACTCGGAGATGTCGAAATGCGTGATCGGGCGGATGCCGCTCTTGCCCGCGAGAATGGCTTCCCAGGTTGTGCTGACATCGTTCCCTAGCGGTGTCACGAGCCCCAGGCCGGTGACGACTACCCTGCGATTGGACATGCTGAATGCACCTCAGGAAATGGTTATTGGAGTAACGTGGCTGGCAACTGATAAGCGAAAAGCCGCTGTTCCTGGAGAAACAGCGGCTTTGAAGTGATCAGTCGTGGAGGATCAAGCCGCGTTCGCGTTGATGTAATCGATCGCTTGCTGAACAGTGGTGATGTTTTCAGCCTGATCATCGGGAATTTCGGTCTCGAAGTCTTCTTCCAGAGCCATGACAAGCTCGACAGTGTCGAGTGAATCAGCGCCGAGATCGTCAACGAAGGAAGCTTCAAGCGTCACTTCTTCTTCTTTTACACCAAGCTGATCGACAACGATCTTGCGTACGCGTTCTTCAATGCTCATTTGTTGTAGTCCTCTGTGGGGATAGAAACGAAAATTATTAGTGTAATGGCGACATTGTATTGGGATTTCCGCGTGCGTCAATGCAGGGTTTACCCTAATTCAAAATCACTGTTAACTCATATACATACCGCCGTTCACATGCAGGGTCTCCCCTGTCACATAAGCAGCGCCGTCGGATGCCAGAAACGCGACGACGGCAGCAATCTCGGCGGGTTGACCAAGGCGCGCCAGCGGGATCGCGGACAGCAGTGCCTGCTTCTGCTCCTCGGGCAATTCGCGTGTCATGTCAGTATCGATGAAACCCGGCGCAACAGAGTTGACCGTAATGCCACGGCTGCCGACTTCCTGCGCCAGCGACTTGGTGAAGCCGAAGAGGCCGGCCTTTGCAGCTGCGTAGTTGGTCTGGCCGGCGTTGCCTGAAGCACCGACGACCGAGGCGATGTTGATGATGCGGCCGAACTTCGCCTTCATCATCCCGCGCAGGCAAGCCTTGGAAACCCGGTAGACAGATGTCAGGTTGGTATCCATGATGGCCTGCCATTCCTCTTCTTTCATACGCATCAACAGGTTGTCACGCGTGATACCGGCATTGTTGACGAGAATCGTCGGGGTGCCGTACTTGTCACCGATCGCCTTCATGACAGCATCGACCGAATCAGGATCGGTAACATCAAGCTTCATTCCCTCTCCCTGGACACCCTTCTCACCGAAGTGTGTCGAGATGGCCCCGGCGCCTCCATCCGAAGTAGCGGTTCCGATCACGATACAGCCATCTGCGCCGAGAGCATCGGCGATTGCCTGCCCGAT
>JARFQQ010000146.1 GCA_029287695.1 Gammaproteobacteria bacterium
TGCCGAAGCGGCGTGTCACCCGATGTGAACAACATGGCAAAGTTAACTGAGCTTGCCAAGCTGGTCGAGGCAACGACAGGCCAGTCACTAAACATGGTATCAGGCGGGAATTCTGCCAATCTGACATGGGCGCTCGGCGACGCGCCTACCGGGCGGATCAACAATCTCCGGCTGGGTGAAGCCATCCTTCTCGGGCGCGAAACGCTCCAACGCGAACCTATTCCCGGACTTCACACCGACGCTATAACACTTGTAGCGGAAGTGATTGAGTCCAAGATCAAGCCGACGAAACCGTGGGGTCATATTGCGCAGACTGCCTTCGGCGAGCGGCGAACCGCCAAAGATCGCGGAGGAGTCTTGCAGAGTATCGTGGCGATCGGCAGACAGGACATCGATCCGGAGGGCCTCGAAGCGACCAGAGGAACCAGGATATGCAGTGCCAGCAGTGATCACCTTATCCTGGAGTCGACAGATCAAAAATTACCGATCGGCGCCGAGGTGACATTCCAGCTGAACTACAGCGCGCTGCTGCGAGCCATGACCTCCCCCTTCGTTGGCAAGTTGCACAAACATCTTGGGCAGGCAAAGAGTCCGCGACAGGGATCTCTTCAGGCGGCGTCCTGATGCAGCGGGAAGATCGGCCTTGGTATGTTCCAGCAGGGCAGACGATTCAGAACCGATCGATATTCGAATGACTGCGCGTTAGTGACACGACAACCGAACGTATTGGTCTCGTGCGAGAATTCTGGAGCAAATAGCAAATAGCGGTCGAACCGAGATTGTTTGGTCGGATCCAATCTGAGCAATAATTGGATACGACTCTCGTTTCAGATTTGAATCGATTGAAACACCGACACACGTATTCTCATTAAGCAGGCTTCGCAAGCCTACGTATGGCTTACAAAAATGGGGACAGTCCCAGAAGGACAGTCCCCGATTTTTGTGGTGGCCACGGGCAGATCAGTTCGCGAAGCGAACTAAGACGGCGAAGCCGCCCGAAGGGCAAGAATCGGCCCGAGCCGATTCGAGTCCATCGAACTGCCGACACGCGGATTTTCAGCTCGTAAGTCTTCGTTTCAATTACTGTTTTATCAACCAGTTACCGGGGTGTCCGTTGCCCATTTTGCAGCACAATGCAGGACAATTCAGGACCAAACCACGCAAAATTCACGCACGCATGAGCGCCCTAGTCGGTGACAGCCGACTAGCGATACGAAATGCGCAGGACCAGGCGAGGGCAAGAGCTGACCTCCGCCATTTCGCAGTCGATCGGCCGCCGACAAGCAGATCTTCAGGCCGCCGCTGTGATCGTCCCGCAGCGCTTGAGTGCGCCTTCTGCAACCGAATCCCGGATGTCAGCCGGGAAGTTATCTGGAAGTCCAGCACTGGCTGACTCAATGGCACTGGGAAGATCGGCGACAATCTGCCCCATCACCGTTTCAAGCATGGTGCCAGGCAGTCCCGCGTCATCGACGGTCTGCTCGTAGTGACGTGGCAGAATCTGGAGGATATTGTAGTGATTGTTGTTGCCGACAGACATGGCAAGTTTCATGTCTTTGCGTTGAATTTGCTGCTTGTCATGGACATGCTGCGCAGACATGACATCGTAAAGCGGCGTGAGCTGGAAGCCGCCTTGAGGATGCAGGAACACGCTAAAATTCTTTGCGTGTCCGTCAATGGCGGCAAGCAGCCAAAACGCGATCTGTGATTTCAGGAAGATGAGTTGGTCGTAGTCCGGATCATCACTGCCCTTCAGAAAATCGAGAATATTGACGATGGTCGGACCGCCATGAGACTGATATTTTCTGGTTGGGGGAATCGACAAGGCTTGACAGCAATCTTCCTGGGGAACGCGTAACAAGCGACCATCGCTCGCCCACTGCCGATCAAATCGCTCAATAACGAGCGCGATTTGTCCGTCAAAGTCGACAATGTCGGTGTCAGCGACGGGGATATTGAGACCCGCAAGAATGCGCATGCAGAAATGCTCATTCTCAACGCTATGCGATAGGTCCTTTCCCTCACGGACGCCGATTTGCGGTTTCAATATATGCGTTGTCGCGGTCGTGCCATGGGGAACATGCCAAGCGCCATCAATGCGAAGGAGAGCGGTCTTGTCCTGTGCACCTGCAATTGAAATCCGAAACTCTTTGTCTTCACCGATGCCGAGCGGTGCCGAGGCAAGGTTTGACAATGTTTCACCGATCTTCTTATCGCTGACCGGCTTACCGTCAACTGTTCCGGCTTTTCCGGGATCGGCACCGTCGGGGAGGAACTGTAGCGCTCCCACACAATCGCGGCCTATCGCGGCCAGCAAGCTGTAGGCGTCAATGCCATCGGCATCGCTTCGTGCCGCGACCCGGCGGCGAATGTCGTCGTTGTCCGGCAAGAGGTTGTCAAATACGGCGATGACAGGATCACCGAGATAGCGGTCTTCACGGAGCGGCAATGAAATCGACACCGGGAAGGCGTCCTCCCACGCCAGCCAGCTTTCGTCGTACTGAAAGTCGATTGCGCCGGAGGTCTCACGCTGGAGCCGCCCGACAAGGCGTGCGTTCAGGTAGACGTTGAGCGGCATGCGGGTCTTCTTCCTTGCCATCAGAAGAGGTCCTCAAGGTCTGTGCGAGAGAACTTGCCACGCTTGTCGATAATGATTTCGAGCCCGAGCGCTGTGAGCGCATCTAGCAAGGTGCTGAGCTTGGTCTCGTCCTCGCCTTTCTCAAGGCGGGATATGGTGGCCTGACGCAAACCGATCTTCTTACCAAGTTCGGTCTGAGTGAGCCCTGCGTTGCGGCGCGCGCGACGAATAATCGCCCCGATTTGTTTAGCTGTGCGAGCAGTTTGTTTCATTGCAGGAAAACTCCTTTCCTCTTCATTTATACGCTGCAGCGTATAAAGTGTCAATATACGTTGTAGCGTATAATATGCATTTATACGCCGCAGCGTATAGATCACCTTAAGCTGTTGTAATTATGGGTAAAAAAGAGCCCTCCCGACGACCGGGACGGCATGCGTACGCTGAAAAAGAACGGGAAGAGGCCTAAGCGGCGGCCTCTTCATGCGCCTGCGACTGCAGGCCGTTGAGATATTCAGCGGCACGCTGGGCGTGAGTAGCGGCGGAGAATATCGCCTTCTTGTCTTTTTGAAGGACCTTGAGCCAGCTCTCGATGTAGGCATATGGTCTTCGCGCGGCTCCAGGGCGAGTTCAAGATCGGCACAGAGAAACGCGCTGCCACGCTCGGCAACGAGTTCTTCGCGGGCATAGCCTTCATCGCCCCAGCGCTCGCGCCCGATGACAAAAGCTTCACACTTGAGCAGCATCGAACAGGAAAAAGGTCCGAACAGGAAAAAGGTCCCGGGTCTATTTTATGGATAAAAGCCAAAGCGCCAGACTCGACGCCTGCCTATCTACGGCTCAGACATTCCCGGCTACGTGACAGACCCGCAGCACCGCGAGGCGCTGGAGGAGATCAAGCGAATCGTGTTGGCGAGAAAAGAATCCCCGCCGAAGCGGGGATTCTTTTCTCATTGCACGATCCGCTCCAGTTCCCGCGGCGCATGGCAAGGTTTTACATAATCCGAAACCCTCCGTGTAATTCCGTATACCCGACCATAATTCTCGGTACTAGGCTCGGAGGTTCTACCGAGCTGAATAACGATTAAGAGAAGAACCTCGATCAGCGTCGGTCGCATTGGGTCCGATTTTCGCCTCAGTCGCACAACGGCGCGGGAATCGAAATATTCACAATCTGAAGGAGCGGATCATGAACAAAATCAAGTTTCTTTTGGTGCCTATGGCACTTTTCATCGCCGCGTTTGCCAACGCGAAACCACCCGGGCCTCCGGTTTCGGAGCCGGTCGACGCGAACGTGCTCAACTTCCCCAGCGTGCAGACGGTCGATGGAACAGTCAGCGTTTCGAATTTCCCGCAGAATACCCGTAGTCCGTTCTCCCGATCATGCACCGCATCTGACAGTGAATGCACTATCGACCTGACGGCTCTCGTGGCATTGGGCGAGGTGCACCTCACACAAGTTTCCGGTCAAGCGCAAAACGTCGGCATAACAGCTTCGCCGCGGTTCTTTAACGGAGGCTCGCCCGAAGTCTTGTTGCCTCCCACGGTGAATACAGCTGATACGGGAAATGACCGAGACGTTCTGTTTAGCCAGGCAATGGATCTGATTCCGGTAAGTTCCTTCATCAGGTTTCTCGAGCCCGGTTCGACCAACGTATTCTTTTACATCTCCGGGTACGTAATTGCATCGCCCGATGCAGGCGCTGCCGCCGCCAGAGACGCCGGGGTACCGATTACGTCCAGCAAAGATAGTCCATGATGAACTGGCTACTGGTGACCGAGTCCTGACTTTGCCAGCGGTTCGATTCCGACCGCTACCTCAACCCAAAAGCCCCGCTTCGTGCGGGGTTTTTTGGGCCTCGCCAATCTCCGCTTGTCGCCGTAAACAGCCTCTCGCCAGAACTTGCAGCCATTCGGCTTCACTAGCAGAAACAGTCCTCCGCCATCGAACAATTTGTATGGCTTCTCACGCGGCAAGGCTTGCCGAGAGGAAAAAGGTCCCGGGTCTATTTTATGCTGCCAGATCAAGCCGAAAAGACCCCGGGTACATGGCTTACCGACTCTTTCGGCCCCGGCAGCAGGATGCAGCAACCGGTTTTTGCGCCTCGAGAATCGCAAACCCGATAGAATTTCCTATCCTTGCCGTATCGAGCGGCACGAAGTAAGTCGACACCACGATGATTTCATTTTCGGCGGCAAGCAGTATTTCGCACATAGGCGGCAAAATGGATCGCGCCTGCCCGGACTGCTTTTTCGTCCTTGAGACTCGATCGGGCAGCAGCCGGGGACTTGCGCGCCGTCGGTTCGCATCGCGGGCGATGAATTGCCCCACGTTCCGAAGTGATGGATGAAGAAGGAGCTGCGGCGATTGTCGGCACTTGCGATGTAGCTTGAAGACGGTTGGCGGGCCCTGATCGGGACCACCGGGTTCGATTAAGTTGTTCGAACCGATCGGTGTCTCGACGAATTCCTCGGTATTGCGATTGAAGTAGCCGAAGAAAAAAGAGGCAAAGAATTGTTTTGAAGGGGGTACCGGGAGTACGTAGACTCGTGTCAAACGCTGGATCTCAACAAGCCGGCCACATCAGACGGGGTGAGAAATGAGTATTACGGACAGGGAATCCGGCGTAGTCACCGAGCATATCTCTGCACTGGAGAAGAAGTGCAAAGAACTTAATCTCTTTCTGTTCATTCGCCCGACCGAGTACGACTCGACACGCCTGATCAACCAGGGCTATGCCACGAAGAGCATGAGCGTGCACGACAAGTCCTCGAACTGGGGGCCAATGGCAGGATTCGTTCCCTGTGATCAGTTCTTCAGCAAGAAATATATCGGCGATCCCCATGACAAGCCGGCCTACAAGGATCATGGTCCAGCGAAGGTTTGCCATCTGACGCTGAAGGCCCAGCTTGTAAGCGAACTGGCAGGCGCCGGCAAGATTTTCGAGCTCGTCGAGAAGAAGGCTGGCTCGAAACGCTTCTTTAAGGGCGTGACAAACCATCCGAAGGCGAAGGCCATCGAATTCCAGCTCGAACAGGCGGAAGGGGGATACAAGGTTTACTGGATGAAGGGCAACACAGCGGTCAAGCTCTTCGTCTGGGGTTACGTCGCCAATGGCCGGCCAACCCCTGTCACCGGCGACTACGACCTGTGGATGGTCGCGCCGCACATGAGCTGGTGGAAGCTGCACACCCAGATCGTGGGGGTCGAGGACGACCATGGGACGTCCGGCGCGACCCTGCTTAACACCTGGTTGCTGGAGCAGCTCAACGTTGCCTGCGGCCGCGCGGACAATCCTGTCTTCCAGCACGGGGCGGAAGCGCAGAACTACGGCTTTACTCAGTCGCTCGATGCCCGCATCGCAATGGTGACTGCCAATGGCACCTCGAGAATGATCGATCGTGGCAACATGCCGGCGATCATGGGTGACCTGCAAAGCGCCGGCTACCTGATCTACTGGAACAAGCAGTACGGCGAGACGGACCCGAGGCTGAGTGGCAAGGGGCTGTCGCTTGATGGCATCAAGGGCACCGAACTCGAGAAACTGTTGGCCAAAGCCGGAAACTCCAGCGCCGGCATCCTGAAGCACCTGGCCGGCAAGAACGAAACGCTGCGCGAAGTGCTGGACGTAAAGAAATTCTATGCCGAGCTGAAGAACAACATGCTGACTACAAATTCGCGCGGCGCCCTCAAGATGCTCAGCGCCGAAGACCTGCCTTCAGACTACACGGCGAAGTCCGGCGGACAGGCCACGCTGAAGGCACAACAGGCGCTGCAGGCGGCATCGGTCAGTTTCGGCGGTGGCGGTGGGGATCTCGATCGGATCGAAGACTGGATCGACGATAACATCGAGCACATTGCAGTTTTATGCGAGGCGTACGGTGAAGTCTCCGGTACCAACGCTTCCAGCAGCGCCTTCCTGCTGCAAAAGATTTCCGGCACAAACTCCTTCAAACGCGGGTGACGCCGGATAGATTTGAAGTCGCACACCCCGCCAACGGGAGTAAAAAGCAAAAGGGGTAAAAAGAAGGTGGTGGCCAGGGGCAGAATCGAACTGCCGACACGCGGATTTTCAGTATTCGGCGAGACTAATCTGCTAAGTTCTCGATTAGTCTATTTGTGTTGATCCTGTTCAGATTTTCACTCGGAATAAGCCCCGAACCGTTGTCGAAAGATATTCTTTTTTCCCAACTATTCTGGGCAAATCTACACCAGAATTACACACAGAACCTCTCTCAAAAAAGGGTGGTAGCTGGGGGGTGCCTATGCCTGACCTCCGCCCTGGAG
>JARFQQ010000196.1 GCA_029287695.1 Gammaproteobacteria bacterium
GGACTGTCCTCATGTCTTTCGTTGCCGTTGCGCTGGCGGCGATTTATCCTTTCATGAAGCGCCATACACACATGCCGCAGCTCGTTCTCGGCATGGCCTTTGGCTGGGCAGTTCCGATGGCTTTTACGGCGCTGCAGAACCAGGTGCCCGCTGTTGCCTGGGTGCTCTTCGCCTCGGCTGTCATCTGGGCTTTGATCTACGACACCATGTATGCGATGGTTGACCGTGAGGATGATCTTGGCATCGGTATCAAATCGACAGCGATCCTGTTCGGCCAATACGATCGTCTTGTCATCGGATTGCTTCAGATCCTGATGCTCGGGCTACTCGTACTCGCCGGGCTGCTGGCCGGTCTGGGTGTCTTCTACTGGCTTGGAGTGCTTGCCGGCGGTGGAATGTTCCTCTACCAGCAGTGGTTGATCAGGGAGCGTGAACCGGATGGCTGCTTCCGCGGTTTCATGAACAACAACTGGTTCGGCATGACGATCTTTATCGCTATTGCAGCAGACTATTACTTCGGAGCCCGGATATGAAGTTTCTTTCCGCCTTCCTTGTGCTGTTCATCGTCATGGCAGCTTCACCGCTGATGGCGAAACAGAAGGATCCGCTGCTTACTCTCGGGGAGTTGCCCAACGCAAGTCTGCTCTTCGAGGAGAATGGCAAGGAGGTGCTGTCCAAGCGTGCCGATCAGCCGATGGTGCCGGCTTCCACAATCAAGCTGGTCACTGCACTCGCGGCGATCGGCAAGCTGGGTCTCGACTATCGCTTCACGACAGATTTCCACGTGGATAACAAAAAGCAGCTCTGGGTGATCGGCTCCGGAGATCCTTTCATGGTCTCCGAGGAACTCGCGCTGGTCGCCGCCGCGCTGAAGGAGAGAGGTCTGACTGCCGTGAAAGGCATCGTGCTCGACGGTTCCCGATACGGCGAGGACATCTTCATCGATGGCCGTACCGATACCGACAATCCCTACGATGCGCCGCTCTCGGCGCTCGCTGCCAACTTCAACACCGTCGCCTTCCAGCGTAAAAAGGGGAAAGGCCTGCTAAGGGCAGAGAAGCAGACACCTCTGACAAAAACAGCCCGCGAGCTCGGGGCAGTCAAGCTCAAGGGCTATGGTGCGAATCGCGTCAATCTCAAGACGCGCAAGCGAGCCGAAACCTACTTTGGCGAACTGCTGGTCGCCAAGCTTCGTGAAGCCGGTATCAGCGTCAAGGAGGGTGAGAAGATCCGGTTCGCGAGATGGAGCGGCAACGACAAGCCTTTCTACCGCCATGAGAACAGCCGGGATCTGCGCCAGATCATCAAGTCGATGCTCGCCAGTTCGAGCAATTTCATTGCCAACACGCTTTTTCTCTACATGGCTGACAAGGGAAACGGCAATGCGCTGGAAATGGCAGAGGCGCGCCTGGAGATGCAGCGCTGGGTGAAGCGCGAGTTCGGTTGGAAGAACTACTCCATTATCGAGGGCTCCGGCCTGTCACGCGGCAACAAGCTCAGCGCGCGTCAGATGCTGCAAGCTGTCAAGGCCTTCGAACCCTATCGTGAGCTCATGCCGCGCTACAAGGGAAAGGTGCTCGCCAAGACAGGGACTTTGCGTGGCGTCAGCTGTTATGCAGGCTTTGTGAACCGAAAGGGGACATGGCAACCTTTTTGTCTCTTGATCAACCAGCAGGTGGGTGGTGCCTTTCGCAAGCATGTCGCCGAGGCGATGGCTGACAGAAAGCGGTTGCCTGCACTTTGCGACAGTATCAGATGCTGACCAGATCAGGACTGCTTTCACTTCTTTTCACGCTGCTGCTGCCCGCGGCAGTACTGGCCGGAAAATGGACAGCGCCACCGGCTGCCGCCATCGCTTCAGCGCATCCGGCCGCGACAGAGGCCGGCATGCGTATTCTCCGGCAGGGCGGCAACGCCTTCGATGCGGCGGTCACTGTGACAGCCGTACTGGCCGTGGCAGAACCCTACTCCTCGGGTATTGGCGGCGGTGGATTTTACCTGCTGCACAAAGCCGGAGATGGCCTGACAAGCATGCTCGATGCGCGCGAGAGAGCACCCTTTGAAGCGACCCGGGACATGTATCTCGACAGTGATGGCGAGCCCACCAGTGCTTCACTCGAGGGGCCATTGTCTGCGGGCATCCCCGGTATTCCCGCTGCACTTGTCGAGCTTGCGAATGCCCATGGTCGATTGCCGTTGCAACAGACCTTGCAACCAGCGATCGAGATCGCCAGCGGAGGTTTTGCTGTCGACGAACATTACCGACGAATGGCCAATATGCGACTCGAGCTGCTGCAGCGCTACCCGCAAACAGCTGCCATCTTTCTGCATGAGAACCAGGTGCCGCCTCTCGGTCACGTGGTTCGACAGCCGGATCTCGCCGGGACGCTATCGCGCATCGCGGCCTATGGCAACACCGGATTCTATTCGCCGCTGGCCTCAGGTGACATGGTCGAACAGATCCGTCGTGATGGTGGTATCTGGTCCCTCAGCGATCTCGCCGGCTACCGGCTCCTCTACCGGGAACCTGTGACGACACACTACCGGGGATGGCGAGTCACCTCGGCGGCACCGCCCTCGTCAGGCGGCATCGCGCTGGCCACCATGTTTGCGATCCTCTCGCACTACGACCTGGAGAGCATGAGCGAGGGGCAACGCTACCACCATATCATCGAGGCGATGCGTCACGCCTATCGTGATCGTGCTGAATACCTGGGTGACCCGGATCATGTTCAGGTTCCGGTCGACAAGCTTCTCTCTGAGGAGCATGTCCGCTCGAAACTTGACTGGATCAGTTCGGACGAGGCGACACCCAGCGCTTCCTTGCCGCCTGTCCCGGTTGAGGGCGCCAGGGGGACGGATACGACACACTTTTCCATCCTTGACGGGGAGGGCAACCGTGTATCGGCAACCCTCAGTATCAATTACCCGTTCGGTTCCGGTTACGTGATTCCCGGCACCGGTATTCTGCTGAACGACGAGATGGACGACTTCTCCGCAAAGCCGGGCTCGCCGAATGGCTATGGCCTTGTTGGTGCCGAGGCCAATGCTATCGCGCCCGGCAAGCGCCCCCTGTCGAGCATGTCACCGACTTTTCTCGAGCATGAGGAGAGGCTGGTTATTCTGGGCACGCCCGGAGGCAGCCGCATCATCACCATGGTCCTGCTCGGAGCACTCGAGGCGATGCGCGGGGGAACGGCAGAGCAGGTTGCAAGCCTGAGGCGGCTGCATCACCAGTACCTGCCCGACAGAGTCGTATTCGAGGAAGGGGCCATTAGTGGCAGTGTTGCGGATGAACTGACACTGCTTGGTCATGAGTTGCAGCAGCAGGAGAGCCCTTACGGGAACATGCAGGTTGTGATCTGGGACAAGGAAATCGGCCAGGTCGATGCGGCAAGTGATCCGCGCGGAGCCGGAAGCGCTGCCGTGCTGCCGAGGCTCAGTGTTGCCAGGGCTGCCGCGAACTAGCCCCGGTTATCAATTACCGTCGAGGCCCACGCTGTCGAGCGTCCTGCGAAACAGCCCCTTTCCCCGGTAATCAGGCACGTCGACGACGACCCGCTTCTCTTCGTCGTTGATGGACTGTTCCGGCTCATAATCGCCCGTGATGCGGTCGAGGTAGCCATCCTCGAAATGAAATGTCAGTGTCTTGAGCACTGCTTCCTCGCCGGGAACCTTGAGCCAGTAGAGATAGTCCCAGCGTTCCTGGTGAAAAATGTCCACGAGTGAGGGTGTGCCGAGTTCCTGCCGGACCTCTTCCCTGGACATGCCGACCTGAATCATGTCGAGCTGCCGCTGGCTGAGGACATTTCCCTGCTGTATTGTCTGCTTGTGGACCAGGGACCAGCCGGATGCGGTTTCAGTCGCTGCGTCAGTTGCCTTGTTGACGGAAGAGCAGCCGCTCATTGCAGCTATCCCAATCAGGCACAAGAGTAACGGTTTATGCATCTGGATTTTCTGGTAACCTCCAACTTGACGACGCTACTATACAGCAAAGAACGCCTCTTCGACAGACAAGCAAGCCGATGGATAACAATGACATACGCCAGGCCGGCCTGAAGGTCACGCTTCCCCGCGTGAAGATTCTGGAAATTCTCGAGAAGAGTGAACAGAAGCACCTCAGCGCTGAAGATGTCTACAGGGTACTGCTCGAGAACGGAGAAGAGATCGGCCTTGCCACGGTTTATCGCGTGCTGACCCAGTTCGAGAGCGCGGGGCTGGTGCAGCGGCACAACTTCGAGGGCGGCCATTCCGTGTTCGAGCTCGATCGCGGCTCGCACCATGACCACATCGTCTGTCTCGACTGCGGCCACGTCGAGGAATTTTTCGATGAGACCATCGAGGAGTGCCAGCAGAGGATGGCAAGCAAGCTCGGCTTCGAGCTCGCGGATCACTCCATGGTTCTATACGCAAAATGCATGCGGGAAGACTGCCCGAACCGCAAGTAAGCCCGGAATTCCCCCCTCACTCACTATTCACTCTCAAGAGCAGGCGAACACGAGGCTGATGAAATCCCTCTTCGTGTGATGCGGCCGTCCCGGGTTCAGGAGATGGCGAGCAATATCCGGCTGCCTGCCGGAGACGCTCTTCGCTAATCTGTCCGATTCAGCTGGCTGTCTTGAGGATCATCTCGCGTGCGTGATCGAGCGTTGTCTGCGTCAGTTCGACACCACCGAGCATGCGCGCGATCTCGACAACACGTTTCTCCTCGTCGAGAGGGGTAATGCTTGTCCAGCTGCCAGCATCGCCGCTTTCTTTCTCCACGCGCAGATGGTTGTGTGCCTGCGCCGCAACCTGTGGAAGATGCGTCACGCAGAGGATCTGGCGTTGTCCGCCCAGCTGGCGCAGCAAGCTGCCGACAATTTCCGCCACGCCACCACCGATACCGACATCAACCTCGTCGAAAATCAGGGTTGGAATGGTCGAATAGCCGATGGTAGCGACCTGGATCGCGAGACTGATACGCGAGAGCTCCCCGCCTGATGCAATCCTCGTCAGGGGCTGTGGAGGTTGCCCGGCATTCGTCGTGATCATGAACTCGACGCTTTCCAGCCCGTGTTCCCCGGGTTGTCCGCCGGCGGACTCAACGAGGCTGATGGAAAATGTACCCTTTGGCATCGACAGCGTCTGCATGGTTTGCGTTACCTGCAGGGCGAGTGCTTTCGCGGCCTTTGCGCGCGCCCTGCCAAGTTTCCGGGCGAGGCTTATCCACTCTTCAGCCAATGTGGCCTGCTCCCGCCTCAGTTGCTCCAGCTGTTCTCCGCTGTTTTCAATCGATGTGAGTTGTGTCTCCAGTTGTTCAAGATGCGCGGCAAGCTCTTCAGGCTCGATGCGATGTTTGCGTGCTGCCTGCAGCAGGTTGCTCATACGGATATCGATTTCCTGCAGACGATGCGGATCCTGTTCGATGGAATCGGCGTAATGCTGCAGGAGTGGTGCAGACTCGTCGATTTCGATCAGCGCGCTGTTCAGCATCGCAAGCGCATCCGCAGGCAGCTCCTCATCGCTCTGGACCATCCTGCCCGACAGGATGACAGCGCGTTGCAGCAGGTCTCTTGCACCTTCGTCCTCGTAGAGCAGCGACAGGAGTTGCTGGCTGTCGGCGAGCAGGCTCCCGGCATTGCCCAGGCGTTTCTGTTCCTGCTCCAGTGCAGGCCATTCGCCTGGCTTGAGATCGAGCTGCTGCAGTTCATCGACCTGGAATCGCAGCAGGTCCATTCGCGAGTCGCGCTCCTGCTGCGCCTGCTCCAGGCTCTCGACCCTCTTCCCAAGTGCTTTCCAGTCCCTCCAGCAGGTTGCAAGCGCTGCAGCGAGCTTTGCGTTACCTGCAAAGGCATCGAGCAGTTCCCGCTGGTGACTGCGATGCATCAGCGACTGGTGCGCATGCTGCCCATGAATATCGACGAGCTGACTGCCCAGCGCAGCGAGGGTCCCCAGCGTGACAGGCGTCCCGTTGATGAAGGCGCGTGAACGCCCCTTTCTGCTGATGATTCGGCGTAGCAGGCATTCACCGGCATCGTCGAGTTCATTTGATTCGAGCCACGTGCAGATTTCAGGCAACCGCGCCAGATCGAATTCCGCGGTGATCTCCGCTTTCTCGCTGCCGTGACGGATCAGCGAACTGTCTGCCTTGTCCCCGAGTACGAGCCCCAGCGCATCGATAAGGATCGACTTGCCCGCGCCTGTCTCTCCGGTCAGGACGCTCATGCCGGAATCGAGTTCGAGCTGTAGTGACTCGACCGTGACGAGATTGCGAATCGAGAGGCTCGAGAGCATGGCTATTGGCGGCGTCCGCCCCAGTCGAGCTTGTTGCGCAGGACTTTGAAATGGTCATGCCCCGCAGGGTGAAGCAGGCGGGCAGGATGTTCCGCCTTGGAGATGAGCAGGCGGCTGTCTGCCGCCATCTCGAGTGTGGTTTGTCCATCGCAGGTCACGCGAACATCATTGGCCGTTGTACGGCCGCAAAGCCGCAGTTCAATCGTCGAGGAGCCGCTCACCATGATCGGCCTGTTGCTCAATGCATGCGGGCAGATCGGTACCAGCAGGATGGCATCGAGATCGGGATAGACCAGCGGGCCGCCACCGGAGAGGGCATAGGCCGTGGAGCCGGTCGGTGTCGAGATAATAATCCCGTCGGATCGCTGCGATTCCACGAAACGGCCATTGATCCAGAGCTCGAACTCGATCATGCGCGCCGTCAGCCACTTGTGCAGCACGACGTCATTGAGGGCCAGATTGTCACTGGCCATCTCGCCTGCGCTGTTCTCGAGACGCGTTCGCAGAAGGAAGCGCGGGTCCTCCTCGAAGTTGCCAGCCAGTATCCGGTCGATACTCCCGAGCATTTCATCGGCAGCGATATCGGCCAGGAAACCCAGGCGGCCGCGATTGACCCCCACGATAGGCACATCATAGGGCGCAAGGATGCGCGCGGTATGCAGGAGGGTGCCATCGCCACCGATGACGACAACCAGGTCTGATGTTTCAGCAAGCGTATCGAGTGATGCCATGCGGCAGCCCGGCAGGTGTTCCTCAAGGCGTTCGTCGAGTGTCAGCTGCTCGCCGCGTTCTTGCAGATGTCGCCAGAGACGCTCCAGCAGGGAGGCAAGTTGCTGGTCGTGGGATTTCCCGGTAATGCCGATGTGTCTGAACAAGGCTGGAGTCCGGCTGTGGTTAACGATTCGAAATTACCATGCCGGGCCCTGTGCGTCTAACCATCTCTGGCACTGCGGAGAGCAGTCGCTCCCCGCAGTATGCCTTTATCGACTCGCGTGATGTTTTTCAAACTCTTCCTTGCTGATCATGCCGTCACCGTCGAGATCGATGTCTTCGAAGCTGTAGCGAGGCTTGTGCTTGCCCTTGCCTGCGTTATCCTTGCCGCCCTTGTGCATGCACCCACCGGGATGGCCTTTTTGCCCCATGCCATGCTTGCCGCCCTTGTGCATGCAACCGCCGGGATGGCCTTTTTTCCCCATGCCGTGCTTGCCGCCCTTGTGCATGCAACCGCCGGGGCGCTGATAATCCTGGTGCATCGGTGGCATTGTTCCGGGCATGCCCGAGCGCCATGCCATGCGTTCAGCACGGCGTTTTTCCATCATCGCCCTGCGGGCAGCGATGAACTCGTCGAGCGTCACCTCGCCATCCTTGTCAGCGTCGATATCGGAGAATTGCGGACCCTGGCCGGCATGGCGCATAGGGCGGCCTGTCTTCGCCATCTTTGCCATGCGTTCTGCGCGTGCTGCGTTGAATTCTTCCTCGTTGACAGTCCCGCTTCCATCCTTGTCGAACATCTGGATGGGGGACGGGGCGGGCGGCATGGCGTGCAGGGCGCCAGCCAGGAAGAGCCCGGTGAGAGCGGTTGTGAATCGGATGAGGCGGTGATGCTTCATGGTGTATCTCCTGGAGCTGGTTTGTGTGTGGGTTCAGGTCGCGGCCCGACGCAAGCTGGCAGCCGCAAGAGTCTTTTGAGAGATTCACGGAGAGCAGCGACCCGGAGGTCGCAGGCTCTGCAGTCATCTACCTGCCGGCATGGAATCTGTTGTATTCATCGCGGCTGATAATGCCGTCGCCATTCAGATCCATTTCCTCGAATGCGGGACGCGGCTGCATCATGCCGGGAGTCGTTGGAGCAGGCATGCGCTGCATCATCTGCTGCATACGCTCGCGCCTTGCAAGCTCAAGAGCGGCCTGGCGCCTGGCCATGATTTCCAGGCGCGCTGCGCGGAACTCCTCGAGTGTCGCTTCGCCATCGCCATCGGCATCGATCTCGCCGAATTTCGGCCCCAGTTCGGGATTGCTTATCGGTCTGCCCATTCTGGCACGATTCTCAAGCTGTGCCTTGCGGCCGGCATTGAATTCAGCCTCGTTCACGGTGCCGCTGTTGTCCTTGTCCAGGGTGTCAATCGGTGTCAGGGCCGGTGCGGCCTGCAGGGAGGCTGCGGCCAGGGTCAGTGAAAAAGCTGCCGCAAGTGCCAGCGGGATCTTAGAAATGGAATACATCGGGTGCTCCTCTTTATATATGATTTTTCGGGACTGGTTATCCTCACCGTCTCATCAGGGTATGACAGGGCGTGCGGACGGAGGTTCGCCGATTATAGCCAAAATTAACCACGAACTCTGTCGTTGAACCACTGACTGGATCTTTGGTAGTGTCGCCAGATTGACTGTCATGAACATAACAGGAATGTCGATGAACAGACGCCTCCTGGTCCCGGTGCTCGTCGTTTCGGTCTTGCTGGCAGCCTTTGCCGGAGGCTATTTTGTGAGCTTGCTGGTCAAGCCGGCGCAGGAACTGCCGCCTCCCGTACCATCACCTTTCGAAACTGCAGCAACGCTGTCCGAACTCGACGATATCTCCCTGCCGTCGCTCGAAGATCTGCAGCCACGCCGGCTGGGCGAGTGGCAGGGAAAGGTCGTGGTGGTCAACTTCTGGGCAACCTGGTGCCCGCCCTGTGTCAAGGAAATTCCCCTGTTTGTCTCCTACCAGCAGCAGCATGCGGAAAAAGTGCAATTCATCGGCATCGGTCTCGACGATGCCACCGCGCTCGCGGGCATGGCAGAAGAACTGCAGATGAACTACCCCACACTCGTGCTGGACGATATGCTCGGCAGTGAAATATTCGCGCGTCTCGGCAACGACCGGCAGGTGGTTCCCTACACGGCCATTTTTGACAGCGACGGGCGTTTCAAAAACAGCCATTTCGGCGAAATCGACGAGGCTATTCTCGCGGAAAAGGTCACTCCGCTGTTGTAACGGCTTTCTTTGCCGTCCACCCGCAAGGGAGTATCTGAACCACACCGCCTTTGATAAAATGCGGTGTTTGGACTATCCGGAGTTCCACCATGTTTGACAAATCCATGCAGATCAGCGGCTACGATGACGATCTTTGGGCTGCCATCCAGGACGAAGAGCGTCGACAGGAAGAGCACATCGAGCTGATCGCCTCTGAAAACTACACCAGCCCGCGCGTGATGCAGGCGCAGGGCTCCGTGCTGACTAACAAGTATGCAGAGGGCTACCCGGGCAAGCGCTACTATGGTGGATGCGAGTATGTCGACAAGGCGGAACAGCTGGCGATCGATCGCGCCAGGGCGCTCTTCAATGCGGCCTATGCCAATGTCCAGCCACACTCCGGTTCCCAGGCGAATGCCGCTGTCTACATGGCGCTTTGCGAGCCCGGCGATA
>JARFQQ010000213.1 GCA_029287695.1 Gammaproteobacteria bacterium
TTCTCGGGCAATTATGTCACCGCCGTCTGGGTCGGTCGTGACGATAACAAGTCTGCCGGTCTGACCGGATCCAGTGGCGCCCTGCGTGTGTGGGCGGATATCATGAAGCCGCTCAAGCCGGAACCGCTGGAGCTCATTCCGCCCGAAACCATCGAGCTTGCCATGGTCGATCCGCTGAATGGCATGCTTGCCGGTCCTGCATGTAGTGAGGCGCTGAGCAAACCATTTCTGAAAGGTTACACCCCGCTCGAGGTATCGCCCTGTACCGGCGACCCCATCGAGGAGATGTTTGCAAACGATATTGCAGGACAGGGTTCCGGCAGATTCAGGGATTCCCAGGGGCATCCGGACTTCGAAAACAACACCCGGGGTAACGCCAGCGGTGGCAGAAAAGAGTCATCAAAAAACGATGAAGGCGGACTCGGCGGCTTTTTGAGGAGCATTTTTCAGTGAAGACAAGAACGCTAATTTTGACAGGGCTCACAGCGATTTTTCTCGCTGGCTGTGCCGGTACCACGACACGCAACGGCCCCCCTGCACCTGTCTATAACCGCGGTGCAGCAGCGACAACCGGTGCGCAGGTTTCTGCTGTCGAGGATCCGCAGCTGGAGACGGGAGCGGGTGCGGGAATCGCCTATGATCCCGATGCGATCGATAGAGGAATACCGGATGCTCCCACCCGTGCGCCAAGGGCCGAGATGGCGACTACCCAACCGGCTGGTGTGCAATCTGTGCCCGGAGAACAGGTTGCCTATGCAGCCGCCGCTCCGGCAGCGTCCACCAAACCGATGGGGAATGCGGCTTCCTCCCTGCTCGATAAAGCAGAGAACCAGCGTCGCGCCGGTGACCTCGACGGTGCTGCATCGACACTCGAACGTGCCCTGAGGATCGAATCGCGCCACCCGCTGTTGTGGAACCGGCTCGCCCAGGTAAGAATGCAGCAGCAAAATTACTCTCTCGCGGCAGAACTCGCCTCGAAGTCCAACACCCTGGCCGGTTCCGACAGCAGTCTCAAGCGGAGTAACTACCTCATCATTGCGGATGCCCGGCGTGCCTCGGGAGACGTGGCAGGTGCCGGTGCGGCGCAGTCCCGTGCAGATGCCTTGCGCTGAAGCTTGCCGAAAAGCCGCATTCTGACTGGCGCCTGCTCCCTGAAAAACGGCTTTTTCCATTGCCGGGCGCAGCGCTGGGCATTACACTTTGCCTGTTTTATTTCATGAACTTATTAGTCAACCAACCGGAGTTTATTGCATGGCTATCGAACGTACCCTTTCAATCATCAAGCCTGATGCTGTCGCCAAGGACGTCATCGGCGATATCTATAGCCGTTTTGAAAAGGGTGGCCTTAAAATCGTCGCTTCCAGAATGCTGCACCTGACGCCTGAACAGGCGGGCGAATTCTATGCTGTACACAAGGAGCGCCCCTTTTACCAGGACCTGGTTGATTTCATGACGTCGGGTCCGGTCATGGTGCAGGTGCTGGAAGGTGAAAACGCCATTGCGCGCAACCGCGAGCTCATGGGCGCAACCAATCCGCAGGAAGCTGCCGCGGGCACGATTCGCGCCGATTTCGCCAGCACTGTCGACGAGAACGCCGTACATGGCTCCGATGCGCCGGAGACAGCCGCCGTGGAAATCGCCTTCTTCTTTCCAGAGGGCGTCTGCGAGCGTACGCGCTGATCCGATAACGTGACCGATAGCAAGCTCAATCTGCTGGACCTCGACCGCAAGGGCATGGAAGCCCATGTGGCGGATCTCGGGTACAAGCCATTCCAGGGCCGCAATCTCTTCAAGTGGATTCACAAGCATGGTGCGGACAGCTTTGACGGCATGACTGACCTTGCAAAAAAGCTGCGTCACCAGCTCGAGGAGACGGCCGTTATCAAGCCACCCGAGATCGTTTTCGAGCAACCATCACTCGATGGCACCACCAAGTGGATCCTCGAGCTCGAGGATGGCCAGCGGATCGAGACTGTCTACATTCCCGAAGAAGGCAGGGGAACCCTCTGTGTTTCGTCACAGGTCGGCTGCGCACTCGACTGTTCCTTCTGTTCCACCGCGCAGCAGGGATTCAATCGCAATCTCTCCACGGCGGAGATCATCGGACAGGTGTGGATTGCTGCTGCCGAGCTTGATGAAGACCAGCCGCTGACGAATGTCGTCATGATGGGCATGGGCGAGCCGCTCGCAAACTTCGATGCCGTAGTGGCTGCTATGGACATCATGCAGGATGACCTTGCCTACAAGCTCTCGAAGTATCGCGTGACGCTGAGTACATCCGGTATCGTGCCGGCCCTGAAGAAACTCGGAGAAGTCAGTAATGCCTCTCTTGCGGTGTCCCTGCATGCGCCGGATAACAGTCTGCGTGACGAGCTTGTGCCAATAAATCGCAAGTATCCGCTGGAAATGCTCATCCCGGCTTGCAAGGCCTTCATAGAAGGCGACAGGCGCCGCAAAATTACGTGGGAATACGTCATGCTCCACGATGTGAACGATAGCGACAGACATGCCAAAGCCCTCATCCGCCTGCTCGAGGGCGTACCTTCAAAGATCAACCTGATTCCATTCAACCCATTTCCTGGCAGCCATTACCGCTCGTCATCCCCCGAACGGGTGGAGGCGTTTCGCATGCGTCTGAAGCGTGCCGGACTGATTGCTACGACACGCAAGACACGCGGTGACGATATCGACGCCGCCTGTGGCCAGCTTGTCGGTAAAGTCAAAGATAAAAGCAAACGCCAGCTGCGCAACATGCGCCAAGGAGCCGGAAGATGAAAAACAAACCTGGATCGTTCAGTCGCGGAGCGATCGCTCTCATTGTGTCGGCTTGTCTGATCACTGCCTGCACATCGACCGAGAACCGTGACTCGAGCGGTCTGACCCAGCCAGATGGGCCGACATCTACATACACGGAGCTTGCGAAGGGCTATCTTTCAGTGGGCAATACTTCGGCTGCGTTCGAGAACGCGGAAAAAGCAGTCAAGGCTGATAACAGCAATGCCGAGGCGCACACCATCATGGGGCTTCTTCTGCAGCAGACGGGCGATGAGAAGAACGCAGCCAAGCATTATACCCGTGCCAAGAAACTCTCACCCTACGACCCCTTCGTTGCGAATGCTTACGGAACCTACCTCTGCAGTAACGGACTGTATGGTGAAGCAGACAAGGAGTTCCTCGCAGCTGCGACCAGCCCGCTCAATACTTCACCCTGGGTGGCGCTGACGAATGCCGGTCTTTGCTACGAACGCAACGGGCAATATGCGATCGCTCGCCAGCGCGTGCAGAGTGCACTGAACCTCAGGTCCGATTTTCCACAGGCGCGCAGTGCCATGAAACGCCTGCGTGGCAAGGGCTAGAACAGAATGTCTGAAAAAACCGATAACCCGGAGGAGACGCAGGAAGTCGCTGCTGCCAAAACAGCAGGCAGCATGCTCAGGGAGGCGCGTGAGGCGGCAAAGCTGTCGATCGAAGAGGTTGCGAGTGAACTGCACCTTGTCAGCGGTATCGTGACGGCGCTGGAGAACGGCGACCGGTCAAAACTGCCTTCACGTGTCTTCACCCTCGGTTACATCAAGAACTATGCCAAGCTCGTGAACCTGCCCTACGAGCAGGTCAAGACGGCATTCGACGATTTCACTGACGACGGGATACCTGTCCTGAATCAGCCCCGCGCGCCGCAGATTCCTGACCAGTCGACCGGTGGCGGCTGGTTGATCAAGGCAGTCGGCTGGATGATTCTTTTCGGCTTCCTGCTGCTGGCCTATCTCTGGTGGAAGGGCGAAGTCACCATCCCGGGCGTCGATCTCGACTTCCCGCTGAGCGAGCAGTCGCAGACGCCAACCGGAGAGATACCTGTTATCGCAGACCCCGCCGGTGGAGGAACGACTCTCGACGTGGAGTCGAACCAGCAGATTCTTCTGCCGCCGGTCGAAAGCCCCGCTATAACCGATTCTGCAGCCGATGCCGGGGTCACGCCTGAACCGGTACCGGTCGCCACCGGCAATCCTGCAGGCGAGACGGTTGAGGAATCAGGCATGGCGATGCCAGATGAAATGCCCGCCGCGGAACCGGTTGAGCCCGCCCGGCAGGATGCACCTGCAGCAGAGGCCGGAAATGACTCGCCCGTGCAAGCGATCGGAATTCCACTCGAAACTGCGATTGAAAAACCCGCTGCTCTGGATCAGCTCGACCGCATCGCCGATACCGGCAGCACTGGCCAGGAATCTGCCAGCGATCTGACCGGGATGGCCGCCGAGGATGTTCCTGCAGCTGCGGAGTCCCAACAGCAGAATATCCGCATCAGCTTTTCCGCATCCTGCTGGGTCCAGGTGACGGACAGCAATGGTGAAGTGGTGCTCAATGGCGAGATGCGTGCCGGCGATGCGAAAAATATCCAGGGCGATGCGCCATTCCGCTTCGTGCTTGGTAATGCAGAGGCAGTTGAACTGCTTGTCGGCAGCAAACGCTTCAACCTCGAACCCTATACGAGCGGCAATGTGGCGCGTTTCACCCTGGAGGCGCGCGAAGGCTGATGGGCAAGATCCAGGCGATCCGTGGAATGCATGACATTCTGCCGGAAGAGTCATGGCTGTGGCGCCACGTTGAGGAGGCGATGCAGGATGTCTTCGATGCTTTCGGTTACCAGGAGATCCGCACGCCTGTGCTCGAACAGAGCCAGCTGTTCATGCGCGCTATCGGCGAGGTGACCGATATCGTCGAAAAGGAGATGTATACCTTCGAGGACAGGAACGGCGATTCTCTGACCCTGCGCCCGGAAGGAACGGCAGGGGTCGTCCGGGCCTGTATCGAGAACGGACTCCTGCATAACCAGACACAGCGACTCTGGTACCGCGGCGCGATGTTCAGGCATGAACGTCCGCAAAAAGGCCGCTACAGACAGTTCCACCAGTTTGGTGTCGAGGCATTCGGTTTCGAAGGCCCTGACGTTGATCTCGAGATCCTGCTGATGAGTGCTGCCATATGGAAGGCGCTCGGGCTGTCCGATGTCGAACTACAGCTAAACACCCTCGGTACTCCCGAAGAGCGTGCCCGCTATCGCGACAGGCTGGTTGATTACCTTTTGCAGCATCATGATGCACTCGACGAGGACAGCAAGCGGCGCCTGCATACCAACCCGTTACGCGTGCTGGATTCGAAGAATCCCGATATCCAGGCCATCGTTGCAGAGGCGCCCGCCCTGATGGAGTATCTCGGTGACGAGTCGCTCGCGCATTTCGAGAGGCTGCGCGCCGGTCTCGACAACGCAGGGATTCCGTACGTCGTCAACGAACGTCTCGTCAGGGGACTGGATTACTACGTGCGCACAGTATTTGAATGGGTTACAGATCGCCTCGGTGCACAGGGTACAATCTGTGCCGGCGGGCGTTACGACGGCCTCGTCGAGCAGCTCGGCGGCAAGCCTGTGTGCGGGATCGGTTTCGGTATGGGAATCGAGCGCGTCATCGCCTTGTTGCAGGAGCAGGGGAGTCTCGAGACTCCGGAAATTGCCGACCTCTACCTGGTGACTACCGGCAATGCGGCAATCGACGCCCAGTGTATCGCCACACGATTACGCGAGGCCCTGCCGGGCCTGCGCCTGCTCGTACACTGCGGTGGCGGGGGCTTCAAGTCCCAGTTCAAGAAGGCCGACAGGAGTGGAGCACGCTTTGCCCTGATCCTTGGCGAGGACGAGAGAGACAAGGGTGTCATCGCACTGAAGCCCCTTCGAGAAGGGGGAGAACAGCAGGAACTGCCCATCGAGCAGCTGCCACACTACATGAAAGGGGTACTCGAGTGAGTGATCATTTGACAGACGAAGAACAGGTCGAGAAGGTCAAGGCCTGGCTGAAAGAAAACGGCATGTCCATTGTCGCCGGTGTCGTCATCGGTCTGGGCGGCATATTCGGCTGGCAGTTCTGGGACAGTTATCAGGTGAACAGGGCTGCAGAGGGCGCTGAAGCTTATGATCGTTTCGTACAGACAGCGGAGCAATCAGAGCCGGGCGCGACGGCCGAGGCCCTCGCGGGACTCGATGCCGGGTTTGCAAACACCGCCTATAGTCGTTTTGCCTCCCTTGAACTGGCCCGGCAGCAGGCTGAGACAGGTGATCTGGATGGCGCTATGGCGACCCTTGAGAACACAAGGGCAGGCATCAGCGACACAGCCATGCAATCAGTGATCGATCTGCGCCTGGCGCGCCTGCTCGTTTCCCTGGGCAAGCTCGACGAGGCAGGCACCATCATCGACAGACTCGGATCGGGCGCCTTTGCCGCAGAAGCGGCCAGCCTGCGGGGGCAGATTGCCTACATGCAGGGTAATACAGAGGATGCACGCACGGCTCTCGAGGAAGCCAGGGCGCTCGGCGCCAGTGACGAAGTTGTCAATTATCTGCTGACTGAATTGCAGGAAGAAACATGAAGAAACTTCTCGCACTCCTTGCCGCGATAACTCTCCTGACTTCCGGGTGCAGCTGGTTTTCCCGCGTGGAACCCGCTGTCGATATCTCCGAACTGACCGAGCTGGCCAGCCCGCTGGCATCCAGGGTCAACTGGAGCAGGGATGTTGGTGAAGGTACCGACGATGAGGGCGTGAGGCTCGTAGTCTCTCTGGATGGTTCAACAGTCTATGTGGCCAATTACGGCGGCACCATTCTCGCCCTCAACAGCCAGTCGGGCTCGACCGTCTGGAGCCAGGATACCGGAATCGATCTCGCCGGCGGTCCGGGTGCGGGCAATGGACTGGTTATTGCGGGCTCTACCGAGGGCGACGTTATTGCGCTCAGCCAGTCCGGCGGCGCCGAGAGCTGGCGTGCGACAGTCTCGACAGAGGTCACCTCGGTACCGGCAGCAGGCAACGGCATTGTTGCGGTACACACCAATGACGGCAAGATCGTCGGCCTCGATAGTGCGACAGGAGAGCAGCGCTGGCTGTTCCACCGTGCTCCGCCGGTGCTCAGCCTGCGCGGGTCCGGCACGCCGGTCTTCGAGGGCGATGCACTCTTTTGCGGCATGGACGGCGGACGCCTCGTCAAGCTGAATGCCTCGAGTGGAATCCCGGTCTGGGAGACGCCGATTGCCTATGCCAGTGGCAGGAATGAGCTCGAACAGATCGTCGACATCGACGGCAAGATGGTGCTCGCAGGCAATACACTCTTCGTTACCAGCTACCAGGGCGACATGGCCGCGGTCAATAAAAGCGATGGCAAGGTGCGCTGGCGCCGGAGTTTTTCCTCTCACCAGGGCCTTGCTTCCGATGGTGTCAATCTCTATGCCTCGGATTCCAACGGTCATGTCTTCGGCATCAGCCGCGAGGACGGATCGATTCTGTGGAAGCAGGAAGTACTTGCGGGGCGCCAGCTTTCACCGGTTGTTGTTGTCGGTTCCCATGTCGCCGTTGCCGATCTCGAGGGATACCTCCACTGGCTGTCAACGGCGGACGGCCGTATTGTCTCGCGTGTTCGCCCTGTGAGTTCCAAGGTTTCCGCCCCTCTGGTTACCAATGGTTCCAGTGTCTACGTCTACGGTGAAGCGGGCGAACTCGCATCCGTCTCTCCCCCCTGATTGCCTGTTGCGATGCTGCCCGTCATTGCCCTCGTCGGGCGTCCCAATGTTGGCAAATCGACGCTCTTCAATCGCCTGACGCGGTCGCGTGACGCGCTCGTCGCCGACCTCCCGGGGCTTACCCGTGACCGCCAGTATGGTATCGGCCGCCTCGGCGCCTTCCCCTATGTCGTTGTCGATACCGGTGGTCTCAGTGGCGATGAAGGGGGTGTCGATCCACTCATGGAGCAACAGGTCTGGCAGGCGATAGATGAAGCTGATCATGTGCTCCTTCTCGTCGATGCCCGCGATGGCTGCAATGCCCGCGACGAAACCATCGCCGAGCGATTAAGGCGCACCGGCAAACCCGTCACCCTGGTCGTCAACAAGAGTGAAGGCTACGATCCGGCTGTTGCTGTCTCTGAATTTTACGGCCTCGCCGGCGAACCCGTGGCCATCGCGGCAGCCCACGGACGTGGCGTCACTGGTCTCATCGACGGCGTTCTCGAAACCTTTCCTCCACCCCCGGAAAGATCGGAAGAGGAGGATGAGAAAGAGGGTATCAAGGTCGCCGTAGTCGGCAGGCCGAATGTCGGCAAATCCACGCTCATCAACAGGCTGATCGGGGAGGAGCGTGTCGTCGCGTTCAACATGCCGGGCACAACGCGCGACAGCATCCCGGTTCCATTCGAGCTGAATGGCCAGCGCTTCACGCTCATCGACACGGCCGGTGTGCGAAAGCGCGGCCGTGTGAAAGAAACCATCGAGAAATTCAGCATCGTCAAGACACTGCAGGCAATCGAGCAGGCCAATGTCTGCATGCTGCTGCTTGATGCGCAGGAGGGAGTGACCGAGCAGGATGCCCACCTTGCCGGCCATCTGGTCGAAAGCGGCAGGGCTCTGGTGATCGTCGTCAACAAGTGGGACGGGCTCTCGCCGGACGAGCGTGCAAAGGTGAAGGAGGATCTCGAGCGCAAACTGGCGTTTCTCGATTTCGCCAGCTGGCACTATGTTTCAGCGCTGCACGGGAGTGGTGTCGGCATCCTGCTGAAGCATGTGCAACACGCCTATGCCAACGCCATGCGTGAGTTCAAGACCAGCCGTATCACAAAGATTCTCGAGGATTGTGTCACGGAGCATCAGCCACCGCTGGTACGCGGCCGCCGTATCAAGTTGCGCTATGCGCACCAGGGCGGCAAGAATCCGCCGCGTATCATCATCCACGGCAACCAGACCGAGTCCGTGCCCGCAAGCTACAAGCGTTTTCTTTCCGGGCGTTTCCGCAAGGCACTGCAGCTGCAGGGAACCCCGCTGATCCTCGAGTTTCGCAGCGGCGAGAATCCTTACGAAGGCAAAAAGAACAAGCTCACCGACCGCCAGGTCAGCAAGCGTCGCCGCCTCATGCAGCATGTGAAAAAGGGTAAGAAAAAGCAGTAGGGTTTGAGATTACCGGATCCTCGTTGCACTTTCCTGCGCCCCGTGCGTGGAGCCAGTCTCCGTGTATTTCCTCACTCAATACGGCCAGATGCGGGTGGAAATTGTTTCCTGGTCTGTAATGCGAACCTGGATCAAACCGGGTCTATCTTTCTCAAGCTGCTGGGAATGAGACCAAGATCGGCTAGCGATGCCATAAGCGAGTCGATGAAACTCGCTTCCCCTTCGTAGATGATCATGTAGGACTGTATTTTCAGTGTCAGAACACTGCCAAGCAGGATTCCGGAAAAAGCGATGAAAGAGCCGATCGAGAGAGTGGAAATACCCGAGATGGCCTGGCCAAATGTACAACCCATGGCCAATACCCCGCCGAATCCCATCAGCAGCGCCCCAAGGAGATGGCGCACGAAATCCATGAAGGAAGCAAACCACTCAACTCTGAAACCCCTCGTGATCACCGCATGCAAGAAAGAGCCAAGCACGATCCCGGCTACGATCATGATGCCGCAGGTCAATAGCGCATCCTCGAAACCCGATTTCGTATATCCATAGACTTGTCCCATCGGGTTGATGATCGTGAAAGACTGCGGCCTGAGAAACTGGCTTGATGCCGGCTTGTGTTCATCAGAATCGGAGAGAAACTCCCAGTTCTGCACGTAAGTCGAGAGCGCGAGCGTCTCACCGTCGGCCACGACCTTGATGCTACTCGTTGCCAGCCAGACACCCACTACAGCGGCGCCAATGACAAGTCCGGCTGTGATATGGTTCTTCTGCTGCCGGAATTCTGCGTCCCGAAAAATGAACACAAGCAGGACGGTGACGAGGAGCATTCCCGCAACGAGACGGGCTGTCACTGAATGGTTTTCAATGCCTGCCAGAGCTCCGATATCCTGCCTGCCATCAAGCTCGATTGCGAAAGGGTCTATCCAGTCGTAAAACAGCAAGCTGTAGAGTGTGTCATCTGAACCGGGAAGCGGCTTGGCCATGTAGTATGCGACCAGGGCAATCACCACTACAACGATCAGTGACTTGAGGTTGCCACCGCCGATCCGCACGAGCATCTTGCTTCCGCATCCACTCGCCAGCGTCATACCGATGCCGAAGGAGAAGCCGCCCAGCAGGTTCTGCAACCAGACAAGCTGGCTGCTGCGATAGTCAGGTATGGCATTGTCGACATTAACAAGCCCGATGGCTTCGAGCATGACCACGCCCGAGATCGCAACTGCAATCGCCAGCAGCCATGCTTTCATTCTGGCTGTGCTTCCCGTGCTCACCCAGTCAGCGAATGCACCCATGGTGCAGAAGTTCGTTTTCCTGCTGACTATTCCTGTCAGGAGTGCAAGCAGGAAGACAGTTGCGAGAATCATCACATGTGCGACGTGAAAGTCATCGAATGACATCTTTTGGGCCTCTTGTTGAGATAGCGACTGTTCGGGTGACCGACATTTCTGTGCGCCTGGTGGTTTCGTCGCCGCTCCCTGGCCTCCCGTCATGTATAGATGCTAGTCATCAACGGGTTTATTGTGTATCTGTCTGATGGCAGATTTTCGGAACTAAACCAACGTTTAGAGGATGCTCCGGTGGAGGGCAGGCCAGGTTTCGAGGCGCCGGTCAGGAATGTCTCTCGTGCCGGATTGAGTGATGAAACCATTGTCAAAATTGTGGCCAATAATTGCCAGATATGTTCCGCCGGCCCGGTTTTATACTTACTAAAGTCAAAAAAATCCCCTATTTGAGCTTTTTTTAACATCTGCTTGAGATTTGTTTGAACAGGGATTGTCTATTCTTGAGCCCAATCAACAGCGATAGAGGCAACCATGAACCAGCAGAAAGCACTCGAAATGACGGAAAGAGGCATTCTCCCGGACACGATCGTGCGTGCGGGTATGCGTCGACTTCTGAAGCAGCGGCTCGATAATATCGCTGCCAGTGACCTCGAGAGAGCTGCCACACAGGAACAGGCCTTCATCGAGATGATGCGCGAGGGACCGGTCGCTGATGTCCCGGAACTTGCAAACGAGCAGCACTACGAAGTGCCGGCGGCTTTCTTCGAGACGGTGCTCGGAGACCAGCGCAAATACAGCTGTGCCTACTGGCCCGATGGCATCAGCTCTCTCGATGCGGCTGAAGAGGAAGCACTCTCGCAAACCTGCGAACATGCCGCTCTCGCCAATGGTCAGCGGATCCTCGAACTTGGCTGCGGCTGGGGTTCTCTCTCCCTTTTCATGGCGCGCCGCTACCCTGGCAGTGAAATCACCGCCGTCTCCAACTCTGTCTCGCAGGGCGATTTTATTCGCGCAAAGGCGGCGAGTGAGGGTCTGCAGAACATCAGCGTCATCACTGCCGACATGAATGACTTCGAAGCTGATGGAAGATATGACCGTGTCGTCTCCGTGGAGATGTTCGAGCACATGCGAAACTGGCAACTCCTCATGGGTCGCATAGGCAACTGGCTCAAAGCGGACGGATGCTTCTTCATGCATATCTTCGTCCACCGCGATATTCCCTACCTCTTCCAGGACAAGGGTACGAGTGACTGGATGAGCCGTCACTTTTTCTCGGGAGGCATGATGCCCAGTGCCGATCTTCCATTGCGTTGCCAGGAGTATCTCGCTCTGGAGCAACGCTGGTTCTGGCAAGGCCAGCACTACGAGAAGACCTGCAATGCATGGCTGCAGAAGATGGATCACAACAGAAAACAGCTGTGGCCACTCTTCGAAGACACCTATGGCAAGGATTTTGCAGCAGTATGGTGGCAACGCTGGCGCATGTTTTTCATGGCCTGCGCCGAGCTGTTCGGTTACAGGGACGGGCAGGAATGGTTTGTCGCTCACTACCGCTTCAAAAAGGAGAGATAAAAGTGAAACAGAAACTGCTTAACTTCGTATTTTTCCAGGCCGGCTGGCTCGCGGTGGTATTGCTGGGCGCCGGTCAGTTCCACTGGCTGGGCTTGCTTGTGGTTGCAGCAGTCGTTGCCTGGCATCTCGTCACCAGTCCTGCCCCCCAGGCTGAGGCGCAGCTCGTTCTCTTCGCCCTTGGTATCGGTCTCGTCTGGGAGAATCTGCTGACACTTGCAGGCATCGTGGTTTATCCCTTCGGGCAGCTCTCCGGCGGGTTTGCACCTGTCTGGATCATCGCCATGTGGGCAATGCTTGCCACGACGCTCAATCTCTCCCTGCGCTGGCTGCATGGCCGTTTCCTGCTGGCATCTGTTTTTGGCGCCATCGGTGGTCCACTTGCATTCCTGGCGGGGGAGCGTCTCGGCGCCGTTGTATTTCCTGATGTCACGCTAGCCATGCTCGTTCTTGGCGTCGGCTGGGGCCTGCTGTTCACGCTGCTGGTGATGCTGGCGATGCGCAACGACGGATTCGTCAATATCTACCCTGAAGCGCAGAGGGCAGAATCATGATCACAAGCTGGTTTTCGAGTCTCCCGCTACTGCTTTTCATCGGTGCCGCAGGATGGTTCTATGCCTATCGGCAAACGAACGTCAACATCGTCGACAGTCTCTGGTCGCTCTTTTTCCTCGCGGCGTCACTTGTTTACATGGGTGTGGCTGTCGAAACCACTGTGACCTCCTGGGTCCTGCTGGTGCTGGTAGCCACATGGGCGCTGCGCCTGTCGACTCATCTCTCACTGCGCAATGCACACAAGTCCGAAGATCACCGCTATGCGGCAATGCGGGAACGCAATCCCCGTTTTGCAAAGCAAAGTCTCGTGACTGTCTTCGGACTGCAGGCCGTCCTGGCGTGGCTCATCTCTGCACCGATAGCCGCATCCATACTTGCCCCTGCAAGTTTTGGTGTCTTGCATCTCCTGGCTCTGCTGTTGTTCGTAACGGGATTTTACTTCGAGGCAGTCGCCGACTGGCAGCTTGCAAAATTCCGCAGCAACCCCGGGAACCGCGGGAAGGTACTTGATACCGGTGTATGGCGATTGAGCCGGCATCCCAACTACTTCGGCGAAGCCTGCATCTGGTGGAGCTTCTACCTCTTTGCGCTGGCGGCGGGACATGCATGGACACTCTTTTCTCCGCTCCTCATGACCTTCCTGCTTCTCAGGGTTTCCGGTGTCACCCTGCTCGAAAAGGACATCGAGGAACGCAGGCCCGGTTACGCACGCTACGTGGAATCCACCTCTGCTTTCATTCCCTGGTTTCCTCGCAAGCCACGTGTCAGCAATACAATCAGTGAGAAGCAGTCATGATTCGTAAACTCGTTGCAATCGCATGTTGCTGGGCCGGTATCGCACAAGCTTCGGACATCCGGCTTGATTTCGATGTCTACCTGGACGATCAGCGTGTCGGTTTTCATCGTGTCATCGTCAACCAGGCGGCCGATAAAAAACGTGTCCAGGTGGAAGCAAAGTTCGACATCAAGTTCCTCGCGTTCACTGCATACAAGTACCGGCATCGCGCCGATGAGACATGGAGCAACGACTGCATCGTCCAGCTCGATACCCGCACCAATGACAATGGAAAAGAATTGACTGTCGAAGCGCAATCTGTCCCGAAAGGACTCAGGGTGTTGACACCTGATGAAAGCGAATACATTGACGGCTGCGTTCGCACCTTTGCCTACTGGGATCCCGGTTTGCTGCAGAGTCAGCGCCTGTTGAATACACAGACAGGTGAGTACGAGCTGGCATC